>JBBSUZ010000129.1:0-8580 GCA_038233965.1 Rhodothermales bacterium
GATCTCATCCCCCGAACCCCCAACCCCCAGCCCCCAACCCCCGGAGCCGGACTGGGTCCTCCGCGACGTCTCGTTCACGGCCGAGCCTGGCTCGACGCTCGCGCTCGTCGGCGCGACGGGCTCGGGCAAGACGACCATCCTGTCGCTGCTGCTGCGCTTCTACGAGCCCCAGCGCGGCCGCATCACGCTCGACGGCATCGACGTGAAGGACCTGCCGGTGGACGAGTTGCGGACCCAGATCGGGCTCGTCCTCCAGGACGTCTTCCTGTTCTCGGGCTCGGTCGAGGAGAACGTCACGCTCGGGCGGGCGGATGTCCCGCACGCGCGCGTCGAGGCGGCCGCGGCGCTCGTCGGGGCGGACCGCTTTATCGCGCGGATGGAGCACGGCTACGCGTCCGAGGTCGGCGAGCGCGGCGGCGCGCTCTCGATGGGCCAGCGCCAGCTGCTGTCGTTCGTGCGGACGCTGCTCGTGGACCCCGCGGTGCTGGTTCTCGACGAGGCGACGTCGAGCGTCGACACCGAGACCGAGGAGGCCGTCCAGCACGCCGTCGACGTCCTCATGGACGGGCGGACGGCGGTCGTGGTCGCGCACCGGCTCTCGACCATCCAGCACGCCGAGCAGATCCTCGTGCTCCACAAAGGCGTCGTGCGCGAGCGCGGCTCGCACCAGCAGCTCCTCGCCGCAGACGGCATGTACCGCCGGCTCTACGAGCTCCAGTTCGCCGAGCAGGAGAGCGCCGAGTGACCACGGGCGGATGCGCCGGGCACCGTTTGCGCGCCCGCGCCGTTCGCCACGTCCACCTCTGCACCCGATGATGCGCACGCTCCTGACCGCTCTGCTCGTCGCCTCAGCCGGCCTCGCCGGCTGCGCCCGCGGCGTCACCTACGACGAGGCCTACGGCCGCCCCGACGCGACCGAGTGGACCTACTTCAACGTCCCCCCGAGCCGGGTCGCGGACGCGATCTCGCAGTTCTACTCGGATCGCGGCCTGGCCACGGAGCAGACGCGCGACGAGGCGGGCGGCACCGTCCTGACGTTCGCCAGCCGCCGCTCGGGTGGCGAGACGGCCGAGGTCCTCGTCCAGGCGACGACGGTCGAGGGCTTCGAGACGCGCGCGCAACTCTACCCCGGCCGCCGGCCCCTCCCTCGCAACGTCGAGGCGTTCGTCACGCGCGGGCAGTAGCCCATCGGATGGCCGCGTTCTTCCGGCCGGGCATTGCCGGGCAGCCGGGCATGGGTATGTAGCGGGGAAACCCGTCTCCCGCCACCCCCTCGATGCGCTGCCCGACGTGCGACCGTGTGTATCCGCCAGACTCCCGATTTTGCCCCGCCGATGGCTCGCTGCTCGAACCGGCACCCGACCCCGGGCCCGGCGCGGGCGGCGCGTCCGATCCGCTGACGACCGTCCGGCCGGCCGCGTCCCCGGCGATGCTCCGGCCGCGCGCTGCGGCTGGCTCGCGCAGCCCGCTGCCGCCTCCGTCCGCGCCCGTCGCACCGGAGTGGAGGTTCGGGCGCAACGAGGAGACCACCCGCCTGGGAAGCCCGCGCGTCCGCTCCGTCGTAATCGGCGTCGGCGTGGTCGCGGTCGGTTTGCTCGCGCTCGGGGCCGGCACGCTGCTCGCCGTCAACGGACGCGCGGAGACCAACACGGCCCGCTGGCTCGAGGCGCAGCTCGCAGCCGTGCCTGGCTCGGTCTCGTACGACCGCGTGAGCACGCACCCGCTCGCCGGGCACATCTCGCTGTGGGCGGTACGCTACACGGCCAACAGTGAGTCTGCCCCGCTCACCGACGCGGACGCCGAGGCCGTCGCCGAGCGGGTCGACCTCGACGTCCCGCGGAGCTTCTTCGTCCTCGCCGCGCTGGACCGCCTCCCGCCCGCCGCACCCGAGGGCCGCATCACGACGCTCCACGCAGCGGCCCACACCGTGCGAACCCTGCGCGACGGGCGCACGACGGGCTCGGCGGAGGACGCCCGCATCGACTTCGACGGCGACGTGGTCGCCGGGCCGGTGCAGAACGGGCAGGCGGCTCTGGTGGACCTGCTCGCGACGGACCAGCGCGTGCGCGTCGAGGCGTCGGGCGTCGACGGCACGCTCCGCCTCGCCTCGATGCTCCCCGGCGGCGTCGCGACGGGCCTCACCCGGCTCTACGACGCCGTGGTCTACGACGTCGCGTACGACGCGCGGCAGCGGCGCGTGCGCGTCGTCGAGGCGTCGGCGCGGCGCGACGGGGTCTCGCTCCGCGCCTCGGGTGGGGCGGTGCTGACGCCGGCGTTCGTCGCCGGCGACGAGCGCGGCCTGCTGGTCGAGTCGGCCGAGGCCGAGTTCGACGCGACCTCCTCGAGCCCGCTCTCGCTTCCGCTCCCGGACGGCTCCCGCCTCGAGATCGGCGAGGCGTCGCTCCGGACGCGCGGCCCGCTCCACATGACGTTCGTGACCGACATCGGGACGGCCCGCGCAGTCCCGGGCCGCTTCGACGGCAGAATCAGCGGGAGTGCGAAGGGCATCCGGCTGCTGCTCTCGCCGGCCGCCGCGCGCGCGTTCGACGACCAGCTCGGGCAGGCGCTCGGGCTCACCGCCGCGTCCCTCGGCGAGCCGACGTCGTTCTCCGGCGACGCCGAGTACCGCGACGGGCGCCTCACGCTCCACGAGGCCGACGTCCGGATGGCGGTCGGGCGCGCGCGGGCCTCGGGCGTGCTGCGCCTCGACCCGGTCCACCCGGAGGCCGCCTTCTTCGAGCAACCGCTCCAGTTATCGTTCACCGATCTGGACGCGACGCTCGAGGCCAGCCTGAGCCGGGTCGGCGCAGCGCTGGCACAGCGCATGGGATCAGCGCCGCCCACGCACGAGCGCGGCGGGCTAACGATGCAGTTCGGCGGGGCCGTCAGCCAGTACTGACCCAGACGGGCGCCGCGTAAATCGACGCTGCCGGATAGGGCTCATGTCGACGTCATGAACGCGCGCGTCACGCACGGCCGTCGGCGGTAGGTTTCCAGGCTTCCGACAACGCTCCGCGATGCGCTGCCCGACCTGTAATACCCTCGTTCCACCCGGCACCCGGTTCTGCCCGACGGATGGGACGCCGCTCGCCGGCGGCGCCATCGATGCGCTCGCCGCGCTCGCCGACGCTCCGGCTACCCCGCCGCCGTCTGCGATGGCAGTTCCCGCCCCGGCTCGGACGTCCCCCGCCAGTCTCGTCGCCGTCGGCGTGCTCGCGCTCGCCGTCGCCGCGCTCGCGGCCGTAATCCTGCTCCGTCCCGCACCTCAGGCGGCGCCTCCACCGAGCGCGCCCGAACGGCCGACCGTGGTCCAGACGGTGCCGCCCGCGCCGGACAACGAGGTCCCGGCTGCCCTCCCGCCGGTCCCAGTGGCTGTGACGCCGCCGGCGGGCGATTACCGCATGATCGCGACGCCGGCCGACGGCTTCCTCTCGATCCGCTCCGAGCCCGACGGCCGCGGCTCGCGGCTGGACCGGATGCTCGACGGCGAGGTCGTCGAGGTGCTCACCTGCGGCCCGGCGCGCGTCGTCGACGGCGACCCGGGGCACTGGTGCCGGGTGCGCCGGCAGACCGGGCAGACGGGCTGGGCCTACGACGCCTACCTCGTGGCCTACCTGGACTCTCCGATGTGACTGCCCGGCGTCTTGCGGGTTCGCCGGCAGCGTTCCGAGCACGTCGTGACGTGCTCCCAGTCGCGCGCCCACTTTTTGCGCCACGCGAACGGCCGCCCGCAGACGGCACACGTCTTCGTCGGGAGGTTGGGCTTGCGGTAGCGCGGGGCGGCGTCGGGCACGGGAGCCGGGGACAATGAACCGGGGAAAGGCGTCCTCGGGGACGATGTTCCGTTCCGGGCATCCGCCCGCCCTCCTTTACCAGTCCCGACCGACACACTGATGATCGTCCGCCACATCGCCGCCGTCAAGACGGCCCGCTACGCCGTGCTCGGCCCCGAGACGGGTCCCGCGAGCGAGGTGTGGGTCGCGTGCCACGGCTACGGGCAGCTCGTGGCCTACTTCGGTCGCCACTTCCGCGCGGTCGAGCGGCCGGGCCGGCTCATCGTCCTGCCCGAAGGCCTCAACCGCTTCTACCTCGACGGCGGCGAGGGCGGGCGCTACGAGCGCGTCGCGGCGTCGTGGATGACGCGCGACGAGCGCGAGACGGACATCGCGGACACGAACCGCTTTCTCGACGACGTCCTCGTGGCCGCGTGCACGCGCGCCGGGGCGGACCCGCTCACGGTCCCGCTCGTCGGCTTCGGCTTCTCGCAGGGCACCGCGACGGTGACGCGCTGGCTCGCGCAGAGCCCGCTGCTCGCGGCGCGGGCCGAGCGAGCGCGTCGGCTGATCGTGTGGGGCGGCGGCCTCCCGCACGACCTCGACCTCGCCGCCGAGCGGCCGTGGCTGGCGTCGGCCGACGTGACCCTCGTCGCCGGCGACCGCGACCCGATCGCGACGCCGGCGCGCGTGATCGAGCAGGAGCAGCGGATGACAGCGGCCGGCATCCCGCACCGCGTCGTCTCGTTCGCGGGCGAGCACCGGCTCAACGACCGCGTGATGCGCAGCCTCGCCTGAGCGTCACGCCTGAGCCGTCAGTTGCCGTCGATGAGGCGCTGCAGGACCGGCGCGAGCGGCGGCGCGAGGGCGTCCGCGTGGACCGGCGCGAGCGCGCCGACGCCGAGCACGTCGCGCGCGGCGGCGATGCCGAACAGCGCGGCGACGATGAGGCCGGCCCGCTCGTGGGCGCTGCCGCCGCCGAGCCACGCCGCGAGCGGCTGCACGACCTGCGCGTCCAGCGACGCCCGCAGGACCGGCCCGGCCTCGGGGCTCGCCGCCGAGCGCAGCACGACGAGCGCGGGGTCGAAGCCGCCGCGCCGCCGCCCGACGAGGTAGCGCGCGAGGCGCTCGCCGAGCGTCGCCCGCTCGCCGACGAGCAGGTTGCCGACCGTGAAGCTGTCGGCCACGGCCGCCTCGAACAGGCCGAGCTTGGAGCCGAAGTAGCGGTTCACGAGAGCGGCGTTGACGCCGGCTTCGGCCGCGATCTCGCGCACGCCGACGGCGTCGTAGCCGCCCGCCGAGAACTGCACGCGGGCGGCGGCGAGAAGGGCTGCGCGGGTGGCGGCGGAACCGGGCGTCGGGTCGGTCGACATCGGATGACGGGGTGGTGAGACGCCAATGTAAACCGTCGGATACGAGGGTCTGCATCGGAGCGACGCCCGAACTCGTCCAGGCACGTGCGAACAGGGGCGCATCCACAGACGGCGCGTTGCCCGCCCGGCGGGGCCGGCCGTAGTTTCCGGGCCCTCCCCACCGGCCGCTCTCGATCCCATGCCGACTCCGGCCGACCCCGCGCCCGACGCGCCCGCGCTCCGCTACCGCCGCGTCCTGCTGAAGCTCTCCGGCGAGGCCCTGCTCGGCGACAAGGAGTTCGGCATCGACCACGCGGTCCTCGGCCAGTACGCCGCCGACGTCCGCGAGGCCGTCGACGCCGGCGTCCAGGTCGCGCTCGTCATCGGCGGCGGCAACATCTTCCGCGGCGTGAGCCCCGAGGGCACGCAGATGTCCAGCCGCGCCCACGCGGACTACATGGGCATGCTCGCGACGATGATCAACGCGATGGCCCTCCAGGACGCGCTCGAGGCCGAGGGCCTCCACACGCGCCTCATCTCGGCCATCGACATGAACGAGATCGCCGAGCCGTTCATCCGCCGCCGCGCCATCCGCCACCTCGAGAAGGGCCGCGTCGTCGTGTTCGGGGCCGGCACGGGCCACCCGTACTTCACGACCGACACTGCGGCGAGCCTCCGCGCAGCCGAGATGGACGCCGACGTCATCCTCAAGGGCACGCGCGTGCCGGGCGTCTACACCGCCGATCCCGAGCGCGACCCCGCCGCGCAGCGCTTCGAGTCCATCCACGGCGACGAGGTCTTCGCCCGCGGCCTCGGCGTGATGGACCTCACGGCGATCACGCTCGCGAAGCAGTCCGGCCTGCCCATCGTCGTCTTCGACATGAACACGCCCGGCACGCTCCTGCGCATCATGCGCGGCGAGCCGCTCGGCACGACGGTCCACTGGGACGCCGACGCCGCGCCGGCCGTCCTCGCGCCCCGCGCCGACGGCGTCGTCGACGCCGAAATTCTGTAAGAGGGATAGGGGATGGGCCATGTGGGATGAGCAGACGCTCGCCCCCAGGGTCTGCCCATCCCACATCCCGCATCCCACTCCCCCGATGATCGACCCCGCCCTCCAGGAGCTCCTCGACGACGCCGAGCTGCACATGGACAAGACGCTGGACCACCTCGCGCAGGACCTCTCGACGATCCGCGCCGGCCGCGCCAACGCGTCCATGCTCGACGCCGTCCGCGTCGACGCCTACGGCTCGTCGATGCCGCTCAACCAGGTCGCGAGCGTCGCGGCGCCGCAGTCGGACCTCATCACGGTCCAGCCCTACGACAAGGGCACGATCGGCGCGATCGAGCGCGGCATCACGCTCGCCGGGCTCGGCCTGAACCCGACCAACAACGGCATGCAGATCATGCTCTCGATCCCGCCGCTGACCGAGGAGCGCCGCCGCGACCTCATGAAGGCCGCCCGGGGCAAGGGCGAGGAGGCCAAGATCGCGGTCCGCAACACGCGCCGCTCGGCCAAGGACGGGATCAAGAAGACAGCGACGTCGGCGAGCCTCTCCGAGGACACCGAGCGCGAGGCCGAGGGCGTCCTGCAGGCGCTCACGGACCGCTTCGTGGCCCGCGTGGAGACGATGCTCGACGCCAAGGAGAAGGACATCATGACGGTCTGACGGCAGCCGCCATGCTCGGCAGAAGACGCGCTGCGGCGCGTCTATACGGTGACATCTGGCCGGGCTCCGAGGCATCGTGCTCGGCAGAAGACGCGCCATGGCGCGTCTCGACGGGAGGATGGGCGTCGCGGCGGGAGGTCCGGCGTCGTGGCGGGACACCGCGGGCACGTCGCGCGTTGACTCGGTGCACCTGACCCCCGCTGCGATGAAACCCGTCCTCTGCGCCGCCGCACTCGTCCTGCTCGCCGGCTGCGGCGACCGTGAGCCCTCGCCCTCGCTCGCCGACCGCGCCGCCGCCATCTCGGCCGGCATGAACGTCGACACGCTCGACGTCGGCGGGCGGCCGGAGCAGGTCGGCTTCCGCGAGGCGGCCGGCTCCACGTTCCCGGTGCCCTTCGCCGTCCGCGTGCCGGACCCGATGGCGGTCACGACGACGCGCACGCCGGCCGGTGAGACGGTCGTGCTGACAGCCGCGCGGCAGGGCAGGTGGTCGCTGACGCTGCTCGCCGATGGGACCGCCGAGGCCGCGGCGCGCGCGGCAGCCGACTCGACCGCCCGCACGCTCGGCACGCCGACGGCGGATTCGTCGGCCGCCGGGGCCATGTCTGCTTTCACGACAGGCCTCGGGCGCGTCTGGCTCGGGCAGCACGCCGGCCGGTTCTACGTCGTCCAGTCCGCGTCCGATACCGAGGCCACGCGCGAGGCCTTCGAGGCCCGCGTGGCCTACGTCGAGCAGGGCTGGACGTGGACCGACGATGGCACGACGCTCGGAGGCTGAGCCGGAAGCCGGGGAGGGAGGACGTGTCCCCTGTAAGTCTCGCCAGCGCTCACCCGGGGTCGACGCCCGAGGCCGACTCTGCAGGCTCGCGGTCGAGCGCACCGGTCGGCCTCGGGCGGTCGGCCGTCAAAAGTCGTCGTCGGGGCCGCCGAGGCCCAGGTCGTCGTCGTCGTCGTCGAGGCCACCGAGGCCCTTCGTGAGGTCGAGGTCGAGGTCCGCCGGGTCGAGGTCGGGGTCGAGGTCCGCGTCGGTGATCTCCGCGTCGTCCGCGTCGAGGTCGTCGTCGTCGAAGTCAGGCAGGGAGGGGTCCATGGCCATCGTCAGGAGAGTGGGGTGGGGGCCGAAGATCGGCGCGCGCCCGGGCCGGAATCAAGAGGAAAGTCCCGCCGCAGCCGCCCGGCGGCGTGAATCGGCGGCGAACCGCCCGGGCGATCCGGGGCCGCTGCCGGGGTCGGGCCGTACCTTCGGACTTCCGATCCAGCACGCCCATGTTCGACGACCGCAGCGCGTATCCGCACCCCGACGAGTTCAAGGTGATGCGCCCCGAGTATTCCGACCCCGAGGACGAGGGCGACGACGTCATCGCCATCATCAACATCCCACCGTTCCGCGTCGTCGGCTACTCGGCCACGCGCCCCGGCGCGCGCCGTGCCGCGCTCTACGACGCCGCGAAGACGTACCGCACGTACCACCCGAGCTTCCGCATCGAGAGCCCGTTCCCGGACGAGTTCGAGGACGCCAACGGCACGAAGTGGGCCCGCGTGCGCGCCAGTCAGCGCGACGCGCTCGGCGACTACACGTTCGAGGACGCCGACGGCGAGGACTCGGCCGACATCGCGCAGATGCTCCAGTGGGACGTCCGCCCGGTGCCCGTCTACGAGGACGAGGACGACGCATAAGTCCTCTGACGGCTACGAAGTAGGAAGTGGGGCGCGGTTTCCGTGCCCCGACGCGCCGTGCCTCTCGCCGAGGTGCGGCGCGTTTAGCGTCACCCCGATCCGACTGCC
>JBBSUZ010000130.1:0-8517 GCA_038233965.1 Rhodothermales bacterium
CTTATCTATGCCAGCCCCATCCCCAATCCCCAATCCCCAATCCCCAATCCATTACTCCACCATGCGCTCGATGCGGAGGCCCCACTCGGCCGGGTTGTCCGGGGCGGGGCCGTCGAAGCCGCCGAAGGCGTGGCGGTCGTCGGTGACGTAGCGGGCGGAGTAGCGGCCGGGCGCGAGCGTGAGGACGCCGTCGAAGCGGCGGTTCTTGGCCTGCCCGCCGGCGGCGACCGAGTTGGCGCGCGTGAGCTCCCAGACGCGCTCGCGCTGCTCGTTCTCGATCCAGCCGAAATCGACGGGGCCGCTCGGGAGCAGCTCGCCCTGAGCGATGACGCGGACGCGCGTCGGGGCCGTCAGCGTGAAGGAGCGCTCGAGGCGGGCGTCGTTGCCGACGCGCTCGAAGACGAGGATCGCCTCGCCGCGCTCGCCGTCGAGCGGCGGCGCCGTCGACGCGGCGGCGCTCGGGCCCGGCGCGTCGTCATCGTCGTCCGGCCCGTCGCCGTCCAGGTAGCGGACGAACGGCTCGGAACGCTGGACGGCGGACGCCGGCAGGTCCGGATCCAGCGAGACGACGGCGAGGCCCCAGAACTCGTCGTCGTCCGGATTGCTGCCCGACGCGTAGCCGTCGCTGCAGTCGTGCGAGTCGTCCGTCTGGAAGCGGAGCGTGTAGTCGCCAGGCTCGAGCGAGAGCAACTCGGCCTGGCGGCGGTTGCGGTCGGCGCCGCCTGCGTGCTCCGTCTGGTCGACCTGCATCGACCAGATCGGTGTGTCACGCTGGAGCAGCGTCCCCCAGTCGTACATCTCGTCCCCGATCATCTCGCCCTGCCCGACCACGACGACGTCGAGCCGAACCGCGAGCGTGAAGCTCACCTCGGCGTTCTGGCTGGACCCGATGCAGCGCAGCTCGCCGAGGACGGGCAGGCGGCTCGTCCCGTCGCGGACGGACGAGGCGATGGCCTCGATGTCGAGTTGCTGCACGGCCGATGCCGGCGCGTCGCCGCGGTCGATGCGGACGCCCCACGTCCACGGCGCCCACGGCGGGTTGGCCGTCCAGTCGCCGTGCGCGTGCGCGCCGTCCGTGCGGACCGTCACGCGGTACAGCCCCGGCGTGAGGGCGACGCGGGCCGTCACGCTGCGGTTCTTGACCGAGCCGCCGGCCCACGCCGAGCCCTCGGCACGAAACGCCCACACGGTGTCGGCCGCGACCGAATCCGCCGCGCCGCCGACCCGCACGATCGCCGCGCTGTCGGCCACGACCGAGCCCGTCGCCTCGAGCACAGCGTCCACGGTCACGGTGACGGGCTGCGAGACGCGGATCAGAGCGGACGCGCTGCGGTTGCTGCCGACGCCCTGCTCGGCCCAGACCGTCGTGGCGGTGTCCTCCGTTTCGGGGTCGTCGTCGAGCGGCGTCGCCGCGTCGCGGTCGGCCGACGTAACGCCGGTGGCGCGGAGGTGCCAGCGGCCGGATTCGCCCTGCCACGCGCGGCCGCCCTGCGAGAGCGCGGCGCGGATGCGGCTGCCGATCCCGGGCCGGACCGGGCGCGCGACGCGGACGACCGGGTCGCCGTAGCTCGCGAAGTATGCGTCGTACGTGCCCACGCCGAGTTGGAGCGTGTCGCGGACGGCCGAGACGAGGCCGCGCCGCGGGTGCGCGCCCGGCCGCTGCCGCCACACGACCGCGCCGTCGGTCCGGCGGACGATCCAGCCGAGCGCGGCGAGCGACGTGTCGGGCGGCTCCTCGAACGAGCCCGCAGCGTCGAGGGCGAGGCGCACCGGCGCGTCGAGGCGGAAGGCCTGGTGCGCGAGCGTCTGCGACGAGAGCCCGTCGAGCGCGACGATGGCCCCACCGCGCCCGCCGCCGACGGCGCGCGCGACGACGACGACGGCGGCGATGGCCAGGGCGACGAGCAGAATGCGGGAGACGATGCGGCGCACGGGAGGCAGGAGGGCGTCGGGCGGCTACGGGCGCAGAGCGCGCCGGGTTGCCCCGATATATTCGCACCGCCGCGCCGGCCGATGCCCTTCCCCTGCCTGCCTGCCCCCGTGCCCGCCGTCCCGCCCGTCCTCCGCCGCGCGCAAGTCGCGGCCGTCGCCACGGCCCCGCGCCGCGCGGCG
Source organism: Rhodothermales bacterium (assembly GCA_038233965.1). Lineage (GTDB taxonomy): Bacteria > Bacteroidota > Rhodothermia > Rhodothermales > Rubricoccaceae > DASVSE01. Next base: position 2,113 of record JBBSUZ010000130.1, read on the forward strand.
GCGTGGGCGGTCGTCGGCGTCGGGATGGCCGGCGTGGCGGCGGCGCGGGCGGCCTACGTCCTCTCCGGCCTCGCGCCGACCGTGGCGACGTCGGCGACGCGGGACGCTGCGGCAGTCGCGTTCGTCGTGCTGGGCTACGCCGTCGCGTCGCGCGGCGAGACGTCGCGGCCCGAGGCCGACGCGGCGAGCGGCTGGCCCGTCCGCGCGCTGGCGCGGCTGCTGGCGGCGGCGGGCGTGCTCGCGCTCGTCGAGTGGGCCGCGGCCGGCGGGAGCGTCGAGGCCGGCGGCGCCGTGCGCAGCCTCACGGCCGCGGCGTCGGGCATCGTGCTCGGCGTGGCCGAGGCGACGTTCGTGGTGCTGCTCGTGCTCGGCCTGCGGCCGCTCGTCCTGTTCCGCCGTGGGCGGTGGACGGTCGGGCTGTGGCGCGCGGCCCTCGGCGCAGGCCTCGTCGCGTCGCTGGCGTGGGCGGGCAGCCGCATCGACCTGCCGCCGTCAGGCCCGGCCATCGCCTTCGATGCCGCCGCGCTCGTGCTCGGGCTCGGGCTCGTGATCCGGCAGCGGTGGGTGTCGCTGCTCTCCGGGCGGCAGCGGCTCGCCGCGGCCGGGCTCGCGCTCGCGCTGTGCGCCGCGCTCGGCGGGCTGCTCGCGCTGCGCACGGTCGGTGCCGGCGCGCTCGACGTCGTCGGCGACCCGGGGCGCATCCCGGCGAGTTACCTGCTGAGCCGCTCGGTCGGCGGGCTGGCGTCGCTCGGGCTTGGGCTGGGCACGCTCTACACGCTCACGGCCGCGCTCGTGCTGCTGTTCGGGTTGCCGGCGGCCGAGCCGACGCGCGCCGACGAGCGCCGCGCCTTCCGCTCCATCGCTGGCGTCACGGGCTCCGTCCTGGACCGCGCCGCGCTCGCCGCCGCCGTCGCCGACGGGCCCGTCGCGGCCGGCCTCGCCGACGCGGCGTGGGTGGCGCTGACGGACGTCTCGCGGGGCGACCTCGCGCTGAGCGTCGCCGCCGCCGCCGGCCCCGACCTCGCCGGCTATGTCGACGCCGACGCGCTCGTCAAGGCGGCCGGCGCGGCGCCGCTCCTGCTCGGCCGCGCCGAGGCCGACCACCGCGTCCGCGCGCGCCCGGGCCGCGGCCTCGGCAGCCTCGGCGGGGTGCCGTGCGCGGCCGGCGCCGGCGCCCTCTTCGCTGCCCGCCGCACGCCCGACGCATACGAAGCCGACGACATCGCCGCACTCGACGCCTTCGCCGCGCAGTCCGCCCTCGCGCTCGCAAACGCGGACCTCGTCGCCGGGGCCCTCGACCGCGAGCGGCTCGCGCGCGAGCTCGCGCTGGCCCGCGAGGTCCAGCAGCGCCTCTTCCCGCAGACGCTCCCGGCCCTGCCGGGCCTGGACCTCGCGGCGGACGAGCACCCGGCGGCCGCGGTCGGCGGCGACTACTCCGACGCCATCGCGCTGAGCGACACCTGCGCCGGCCTCATCGTCGCGGACGTCTCGGGCAAGGGCACGGCCGCGGCCGTCCACATGGCCGAGATGAAGGGCATCTTCGGCGTCGGCGCCCGCCTCACGCGCGCCCCGGCGGACTTCCTGTGCCGCGCCGCCGAGGCGCTCCTGCCGAGCCTCCGCCGGGGCACGTTCGTCTCGGCCGTCTACGCCGTCGTGGACGCCGAGGCCGGAACGGTCGCGCTGGCCCGCGCCGGCCACTGCCCGCCCGTCCTCGCCTGCGACGCCGCGCACGGCGGGGCGCGCCTGCTGCGCGGCCGCGGCGTCGCGCTCGGCCTCGGCTCGCTGGACCTCTTTCGCCGCACGCTGGACGAGCAGACGGTCACGCTCGCGCCCGGCGACGCGCTCCTGCTCTACACCGACGGGCTCGTCGAGGCGCGCGACGCGGCCGGCGAGGAGTGGGGCTACTCGCGCCTGATCGCCTCCGCCGACCGCCACCGCGGCCTCGCGGCGCAGGCCCTGCTCGACGCCGTCCTCGCCGACCACCGCGCGTGGTCCGCCACGCCGGACGTCCCGGCCGACGACGTGACGCTGCTCGTGATGACGTGGCAGACGCCGGCCTGACGCGGGCGGAGGTGCCACCCGCTACTCGTTCTTGAGCGGGTCGTGGCCCCAGTTCATCAGCGAGTAGCGCCACGGCGTCTCCTCGATGCCGCCGTCCGGCCGCTGCGCCATGTGGCGGTGGACGTAGCCCGCGACCTTGGCCATGTGGTCGACGTCGGCGGGCGTCAGGTCGTCCTTCTTCGTCCGCCGGATCTCGACGATGCGCCGCCCCGAGGCGTGCCCGACCGACTCGTCGCCGTCGTGCTCTTTGTAGCCGACAGCCTTCGAGTCCTCCGTCTCGAGCCACTTCCCGATCTCGGCCGGGGACATGTTGACGGCCTCGCGGAAGTCGTCGTAGGTCTGCTGCGTCTCGTCGGTCCAGTCCATCGTGCGGTGCGTGCGTGAGCGCCGGCTACGGCGCACCCGCGCCGCCGTTCCGACCGATTGAGCCCACGCAGGATTTGCGCCACCGCGTCGCAACCCGGTAGCGCGCCGTCTCGGACGACTGTTCCTGGCGCACCTCGCGTCCCAGTCCTACTCGGTCAGTTCGAACACGACGGAGACGCGCGCCCGGATCGAGATCTGGCCCAGGCTCGTGGCGACGCCGTTGTCGGCAGGCACTTCAGAGATGATGACCTGCGAGGTCGGCACGCGACCAGAGGACGAGGCGACGCCATTCTCCGAAATCGTGAGTGGCCGCCCGAGAGCTTGGCCGAGGCGACCGGCGAGCGCCTGGGCTTTTTCTCGCGCCGCGTCGACGGCCTGGTTCCGGGCGGCGTCCCGGTACGCGCGAAGTGAGCTCGTCCGGTAGTCGACACCGATCACGCGGTTTGCGCCCGCCGCGATGGCATCGCGAAGCAGGTCGTCGAATCGGTCCAGGTCTCGAAGCGTGATGGTGATCGACCGGCTGGCCTTATAGCCGACCAGCACCGGCACGTACGCCCCATCCCCGCGGGTTCGGTTGGTGTACTCCGGGCTGAGCTCGATTCGCTCCGTCTGGACACGCGCGGCGGGGACTCCATAGCGCATCGCGACAGCCGCGACGGCATCGGCGGCGGCCTTGTTGTTGTCAGTGGCCGTCGTCAAGTCCGGGTCCCGCGTATCGACGGCCAACTGGAGCACGACCTCGTCGGGGATCACAAGGATCTCGGCCTCCCCACTCACACTGATGGTTCGCGGCTGTGAAAGCGACTGCGATGCCGCAGGAGACGCAGGCAGCACGAGCAGCGCCAGACCAAACAGGACGTATCGCATGTCAGAGCGCGTGGGTGAGTCGGCAGGATAACCGGCACCGGCGAACGACCGACACGTCGTCAGGATCAGGCGCCCGAGACCGAGTCCCCGAGGCACGGCTCAGATCGTCGCCGTGCGGCCGGCGTTCTGGACGCGGAGCCAGTCCATCAGCGGCGCGAAGTACTCCAGCATCGGCTCGGCCGTCAGCGGGCGGCCAGTGTTCTCCTCGAGCAGCCGGTTGCCGTCCACGAGCGCGCCCGGGCGCAGCAGGCCGCGCAGGAAGTCGCCGACGTCGCGGCGGCCGTAGTAGTCCGTGTCGCGCGGATTCTCGTGGAGGATCTCGCGGGCGATGTGGTCGTGGAGCTGGAACAGGAGCACGTACGAGAGGGCGTAGTCGTAGTACTGCGCCGGGTCGTCGTTGATGTGCGTCTTGGTCGCGGCGTCGTTGAACGGCGCGCCGACGAGCGCGCGGGCGGGGTCCGGCGGGGCGATGCCCTGGAACTCGCGGGCGTACTGCCACCAGCGCGCGTTCCACTGGTCCTGCGGGAGGTCCTCGGAGTAGAGGTCGTGCTCGAAGCTCGGCATCACGCCGGACGAGAACGGGATGAACACGACGTAGTTGAGCGCCTCGCGGAGCAGGTTCTGGACGGGGTCGACTGCAGCCGTCGAGTCCGTCTCGAGGCCGACGTGCTGGATGAAGCGCGGCTGCATCGCGGCGAGCCCCATCAGGCTGCCGACGGCCTCGTGGTACGCCCGGTTCGCGCCCTCGCGGAGCAGATACGGCACCTCGGGGCGGCTGTACTGGAGGTAGTAGTAGATGTGGCCGAGCTCGTGGTGCGTCGTCTCGTACCACTCGGCGTTGGTCTCGACCGACATCAGCGAGCGGACGTCGCGGTCGAGGTCCATGTGCCACGCGCTGGCGTGGGTGTTCTTCTTGTACGGCGAGCCCGCGGGCAGCGGGTAGAGGCTCGAGCGGTCGAAGAACGTCCGCGGGAGCGGCTCGAAGCCGAGCGACGTGTAGAAGCGCTCGGCCTGCTCGACGAGCCACTGCGGCGTGTGCTCGGCGAGGGCGGCGTCGAGGCCCACGCCGGCGTCCGCGCCGCCGGTCGTGTCGGCGAGGCTGGCGAGGGCGGACCAGTCCTGGCCCCAGCGGTTGGGCAGCCAGTCGGCCGGGAGCAGGTCCGGGACGGGCTGGTGGTAGCGCGCGGCGAGCTCGTAGCGCGCCCACGTGTGGAGCTCGCGGTAGAGCGGGCGCAGCTCGTCGTTGATCTGGCGCATCTGCGCGAGCATCTCGTCGGGCGTCTGGTCGTAGTCCTGGACCTGGTACGCGAAGAAGTCGTCGTAGCCGAGGGCCTGGACGGTGCCGTTGCGCAGGTCGCGGAGCTCGGCGAGGCCGTCGGTCAGCGTCGGGCCGATGGCCTTGGAGGCGTTCCACGCGGCGCGGCGCTGCGCGAGGTCCGTCGACGAGCGCAGGATGTCATCGATCTCGTTCGGCGTGACCTCGGTCGAGTCCATGCGGAACGTGTAGCCGTAGAGGCGCTCGGTCTGGGCGGCCTCGGCGGCGATGCGCTGGCGGACGAGCGGCGCGACGGTCTGCGGGTTGCCGGCGGCCTTGTAGAGGATGGCCTCGAGCTGGCGCACCTGGAGGTCCGTGAGGACGCTCCGGCGGGCGAGCAGGCCCTGTGCGCGCGTGATGTTGTCGGCGGAGCCGGTGAACTCGGCGAAGGCCTCGTTGGCCAGGCGCAGCCGGCGCGCCTGCGCCGTGTCGCCCTCGACGATGCGCGTGTTGGCGGCCCACTCGGCGTTCGACGACGCGGTGTAGAGCGGGACGTAGCGGCGGACGTAGTCGTCGAGGAAGAGGTCGGCCTCCTCGCGGACGCCGGCGTCGGTCGGCGGGGCGAGCGTCTCGGTGGACGGCGGCGGCGCGCCGAGGCGGGCCGTCTCGACGCCGGCCGAGCACGCGGAGAGCGCGAGGAGGGCCGCGAGCGCGGCGGTGGTTCGGATCACGGGAATCGTGGGATGGGACGGCCGAAGGTACCCGGCCGGCAGGTCGTGTGCGGACCAACGCCCGCCCCCCGCGCGTCCGTGCATCCCTCCTCGCTCGTCCCGTTGATCACCGTCACGCACGCCGCCGGCCGCTACGCCGTCCACACCGACCCGCTCGCCGATGCGCCGACCCATCTGCGGGAGGCGGGTCTCGCGCCCGGCCGCGCGCTCGTCGTGACCGACGCCACCGTCGCCGCGCTCCACCTCGATACCCTGATGACCGCGCTGCGCGCGGACGGCTGGCAGCCGCACGCGGTCGTCGTCGCACCGGGCGAGGCATCGAAGTCGCTCGCCGTCTTCGGCGACGTCGTCGACGCGTGCCTCTCGGCGGGGCCGGACCGGGGCACGCCGGTGCTCGCACTCGGCGGCGGCGTCGTCGGCGACCTGGGCGGCTTCGTTGCGGCGACGCTGCTGCGCGGCCTCCCGCTCGTGCAGGTCCCGACGACCGTGCTCGCGCAGGTCGACTCGTCGATCGGCGGCAAGACGGGCCTCAACACGGCGCGCGGCAAGAACCTCGTCGGAGCGTTCTGGGCGCCGCGCGTCGTCCTCGCGGACCCGGCCGTGCTCGCGACGCTGCCCGAGCGCGAGGTCCGGTCGGGGTTGGCCGAGGCCGTCAAGCACGGCCTGCTCGCCGGCGGCGACCTGCTCGCGACGCTCCACGACGAGCCCGCGTGGGAGAACGCCCTCGCCCGGATCGTCCGCGAGGCCGTGGTTGTCAAGGCGGCCGTCGTCTCCGCGGACGAGCGGGAGTCGGGCGCGCGAGCGTTCCTCAACTTCGGCCACACGTTCGGGCACGCGCTGGAATCCGCCGCCGGCTACGGCACGCTGACGCACGGCGAGGCCGTCGCAGTCGGGATGCGGGCCGCGCTGCACCTCTCGGCGAGCCTCGCCGCGGGCCGCGCCCCCGGGGCAGGCCCGGGGCAGGCTGTGAACGTCCTGCCCGAGCCGTTCGCCGGGATGGACGCGCTCGTCGCCCGCCTCGCCCCGCCCGCGATCCCGGACGGCGTCACCGACGATGCGCTCGTCGCGGCGATGACGCTGGACAAGAAGCGCGACGCGAGCGGCCTGCGGTTCGTCGTGCTGGAC
>JBBSUZ010000131.1:0-8492 GCA_038233965.1 Rhodothermales bacterium
CGCCGCGCGCCCACGGGGCGGGCGGGCCGGCGCCGGGTGCCGCCGCGTCGGGCCCGGCCGGCGTGCCGGGCTGTTCGCCCCCGCAGTGGTCCGGCGGCTCCGCTCCATCGTCTCCCGAATGACTCCCACGCTTCCGCGCGGCGTCGTGGCCAACCTGCGCCACGACGGCCCCGCCTCCCTCGTCGTCTTCCTCGTCGCCGTCCCGCTGTGCCTCGGCATCGCGCTCGCGAGCGGCGCCCCTCTCTTTTCCGGCGTCATCGCCGGCGTCGTCGGCGGCATCATCGTCGGGCTCGCGAGCCGCTCGCAGGTCGGCGTGAGCGGGCCTGCGGCGGGCCTCGCCGTGATCGTGCTGACGGCCATCGAGTCGCTCGGCTCGTTCGAGGTCTTCCTGCTGGCCGTCGTGCTCGCGGGCGTCTTCCAGATCGCGCTCGGCATCGCCCGCGCGGGCGTGATCGGCTACTACGTGCCGTCGTCCGTCATCAAAGGCATGCTGGCCGGCATCGGCATCCTGATCATCCTCAAGCAGATCCCGCACGCGCTCGGCGTCGACAGTGACTACATGGGCGACGAGACGTTCGCGCAGGCGGACGGCTTCAACACGATCACCGAGGTCGTCCGCGCCGTCGGCGCGCTCAGCCCCGGCGCGGTCCTGGTGTCTCTGCTCGGCCTCGCGATCCTCGTCGGGTGGGACACGGCGGCCGTCAAGCGCGTCCGCGCGTTCGCCATCCTGCCGGGCCCGCTCGTCGCCGTCGTCTTCGGCATCGCCGTCGCGGCGCTCGCCGCGGGCACGGGCTGGGCGTTCCGGCCGGACCAGATGGTCGCCATCCCGGTCGCGACGAGCCTCGCCGAGGTCGGCGGCCTCTTCGCGTTCCCCGACTTCTCGGCGATCGCCAACCGCGAGGTCTGGGTCGTCGCTGCGACGCTGGCCGTCGTGGCGAGCCTCGAGACGCTGCTCTCGGTCGAGGCCGGCGACAAGCTGGACCCGTACAAGCGCGTCACGCCGACCAACCGCGAGCTCGTCGCGCAGGGCCTCGGCAACGCCGTCTCGGGCTTCATCGGCGGCCTGCCCGTGACGCAGGTCATCGTGCGGACGTCCGCCAACGTGCAGTCCGGCGCGCGGACGCGCATGTCGGCCGTGTACCACGGCGTGCTGCTGCTCGTGAGCGTGCTCGCGCTCCCGCTCGTGCTCAACCAGATCCCGCTCGCCGCGCTCGCGGCGGTCCTCCTGCTCGTCGGGTACAAGCTGGCGAAGCCGGCCGTCGCCGTCGACGCGTACCGCCGCGGGTGGGCGTACTTCCTGCCGTTCGCCGTGACCGTCGCCGGCATCGTCTTCGTGGACCTGCTCGTGGGCATCGGCCTCGGCCTCGCCGTCTCGACGGTGACGGTCCTGTACCAGCAGTGGCTCGCGCCGTACACCGTCGCCGACGCCGGGGCTGGCGCGCCGGTCCGGCTCGTGCTCTCCGAGAACGTGTCGTTCTTCAACAAGGCACCGCTCCAGCACGCGCTCGAGGCGATCCCCGAGGGCGGGTCCGTCATCGTGGACGCGCGTCAGGCGCTGCACATCGACCTCGACGTCATCGAGATGCTGGAGGAGTACCCGCTCAACGCCGCCTCGCGCGGGGTAGACTTCCAGATCCTCGGCAACCCGCGCGGGCGCTCGGCCGTGCCGCCGGTCGTTCGCAAGATGGCGCTCGAGCGCAAGATCGCGACCTCGTTCCGCGGCGCCGGCGACGGCACTGCCGGCGTTCCGGCCGCACCCATCTCCACCCTGTGACCCCGCCTCCGATGCCAGATTCGATCTCCCGCACGTCGCCGTGGCTCACGCTGGGCTCGGCGATGCTCACACCGAACGTCGTCCTCCAGATCCTCAAGGACGGCAACGAGCGCTTCGTCAACGGTGAATCCGCAGGCCACGATGTCCACGAGGCGCTCAAGATCACCCGCGAGGGGCAGTCGCCCTTCGCGGCCGTCGTGAGCTGCATCGACAGCCGCGTGCCCGTCGAGACCGTCTTCGACCTCACGATCGGGCACGCGTTCTCGGCGCGCGTCGCCGGCAACGTGATGGGGCCGGACGTCGTGGGCTCGCTCGAGTTCGCCTGCGCCGTGGCCGGCTCGCGTCTGATCGTGATCCTCGGCCACACGGGCTGCGGGGCCGTCAAGGGCGCGTGCGACGGCGTCGAGCTCGGCTCGCTCACGGGCATCCTGGACAAGATCCAGCCCGCGGTGAAGCAGGTCGCGAAGACGCGGAAGCCGGCCAGGGGCGGCAAGCCCTCCGCCGACGCTGCCTTCGTCGACGCCGTCGCCGAGGCCAACGTCGTGCTCGCGATGGAGGACCTGATGGAGCAGTCGCCGATCCTGCGCGAGATGGCCGAAGCGCGCACGGTCGGCCTCGTCGGGGCCATGTACGACGTCCGCACGGGCGAGGTCACGTTCTACGAGATGGCCGGCACGCAGACCGGGGCGAAAACGGTCGAGGTGGACCTCGAGTCGGCGGACGTCACCGGGTGAGCACGCCCGCGGCGGTCCGGTCTCGGGCCGCCGCGGCACGCCCGCGCCGGGCGAAGGGCTCGGGGAGGCTCCGCGTGCGCGCGGCCGGTAGTTTCCGGGCTCTACTTCCAGCACAGAAATGGCACTCGTCGCCATCGTCGGCCGGCCCAACGTGGGCAAGAGCACGCTCTTCAACCGCCTCACGGAGTCCCGCGACTCGATCGTGCACGACGAGTCCGGCGTGACCCGCGACCGCCTCTACGGCGACGTCGAGTGGAACGGCCGGACCTTCGACCTCGTGGACACGGGCGGGCTCGTGCCGCGCTCGGCCGAGCGCTTCGAGGCCGCCATCCGCGAGCAGGTGCTGCTCACGGTCGAGGAGGCCGACGTGATCCTGTTCGTCGTGGACACGATGACGGGCATCACGACCGTCGACGAGGAGGTCGCGGCGCTGCTGCGGCGCGCCGAGCAGCCCGTGTTCGTCGTCGCCAACAAGGCCGACAACGCGACCCGGGCGCTCGACGCGGCCGAGTTCTACTCGCTCGGCTTCGAGCACGTCTTCCCGCTCTCGTCCATCTCGGGCACCGGCACCGGTGACTTTCTCGACGCCGTGGTCGAGGCGCTCCCGCCGACCGACATGACGCCCGACGACGGCGCGCCGCGCATCGCATTCATCGGCCGCCCGAACGTGGGCAAGTCCAGCCTCACGAACCGGCTGCTCGGCGTCACGCGCTCGATCGTGACCGAGGTCCCCGGCACGACGCGCGACTCGATCGACGCCCGCCTCGACCACGACGGCCGCTCGGTCGTCCTCGTGGACACGGCGGGCCTCCGCAAGAAGGCGCGCATCCAGGAGAACGTCGAGTTCTACGCGCTCCTCCGCACGCAGCGCGCGATCCAGTCCTGCGACGTCGCCGTGCTCCTCGTCGACGCCGAGCGCGGGCTCGAGACGCAGGACGTGAAGGTCCTCCGCGAGGCCGAGTCCATGAAGAAGGGCCTGGTGATCGCGGTCAATAAGTGGGACACGGTCGAGAAGGAGACCAACACCGCCCGCGACTGGGAGCGGACCATGCGCGACAAGCTCGGCATGATGGACTACGTGCCCGTCGTGTTCCTCTCGGCGCTCACCGGCCAGCGCGCGCCCAACGTCCTGGACCTCGCGCTCAAGGTCTACGCCGAGCGCGAGAAGCGCATCCCGACGCCCGAGCTCAACGAGGCCGTCGAGAAGGCCGTCGGCGCGCAGCACCCGCCGACGTTCCGCGGGACCTACGTCAAGATCAAGTACTCGAACCAGGTCCGCGAGGCGCCGCCGGTCTTCGCCTTCTTCTGCAACCACCCCGAGGGCATCGGCGAGAGCTACCGGCGCTACATGGAGAACCAGCTCCGCAAGGCGTTCGGCTTCATCGGCGTCCCGCTGACGCTCTCGTTCAAGAAGAAGTAGCGCCAGCGCGCGCCGCGTTCCACCGCGCGAGCGCGAACGCCACGCCGCCGACGAGAAGGGAGGTGACGATGACGACATGGACCGTCGGGCGTCCGCCGGCCGCGCGGGCGATGCTGAACAGCGTGACGAGCCCGCCGCCATACACGCCAAAGTCGGCGCGCGACGTGTCCGAGTCTGGCCGTGTGTCGGGCCGCGCGAACGCGCCGGGCGCGACGGCGAGCCCGTTGAACACGCCGAGCGTGGCGAGCCCCGCCGTGAAGCCGACGAGCAGGATGCCGAGCAGGCCATCCGTGTCCCACTCGGGCCAGATGAGGAGGGCGACGCTAGCGACTGCGATACCGAGCGCGAACCGGAGCGGGAGCCTGCGGGCCATGAGCGGTGGGTCGGATCGGCGTGCAGTTTAGCACGCGGGGGCCCGGCTGCCCGCTCAGAAACTGGCTGGCGAGCATCCTTGCTGACCTGTCATCCTGAGAACCTGTTTGGTGAAGCGAAAACGGTCCTCTGACGTCCCCTCTCCCTCGGGAGAGGGACAGGGGCCTCTATGGCAAGATCGCAGCTCGAGAACCCCCTCCGACTGCTTCGCAGTCACCTCCCCGATGGGAGGGGTTGCTTCGCCAAACAGCTTCTGAGCGGAGCGAGCCGTAGGCGAGCGCAGCCGAAGACCGCGAAGCGACGGCGCATCCCATCTGTGCCGAGGGCAGCCGCCAGACAGCGCGTAGACCCGGGCCATGTGCTCGGTAGAGATCCTTCGACAGGCTCAGGATGACGGTAGGGACAGGTTCTCGGTTCGCCAGACAGGTTGTGACCCGGAGCCTGCACGCGGCTCCGCGGTCCTGCACGAGGCTTCGCGGCTGTGCACGAGGCTTCGCAGCCGTGTCACGGGGCTTCGCATCCCGGTCACGCGGCTCCGCGGCTGCGCACGGGGCTCCGCGGCTCTGCGAGACGGCGGCGCTGTGGTGCCGGGCGCATCGCGCCGGGGCGCGTCCCGTCTGGTCCGATTGCACCATCCGGCGGTCGCCGCGCTGCGCCTAGCTTGCGGGACCTCGCCGCCGCCGCCGTGCGCCTCGCCGCCGTCCTGCTCCTGATCGCCGTCGCGCCGCGCGCTCAGGACGTGCGCATGCAGGATGCGGCCGCGCAGGACGCGCCCGACGCGACGCGCTCGTCGGGCTACGTCGAGGCCGGCGGGCGGCTCGTCTACTTCGAGGTCGTCCGCGGTGGCAGCGTCGTCATCGGCGAGGGCGCCGAGGGGCGGCCGCGCATCCGCGTACCCTACGCCGCGTTCGTGGACGTCCTCGGCCGCGCGGCCCGCGACGGCGCGCTCGTGCCCGACACAGTCGGGGCGACGGGCGTCCCGCTCGCGCTCGACGTGGACGACCGCGCCGTCGTGCGGCTCGCGACCGAGGTGCCGGTGGGGCAGCTCGCGCTCGGATTGCTCGCCGTTGCCCTGATCGGCGTCGTCGCGGGGGGCGTCGTGTGGGACCGCCGCGCGCGCCGCGCCGCACGCCAGCGGCGGACGTTCCGGCACCGCCTCGCCGCCGCCCGCGAGGCCGAGCGCGCGCACGTCGCCCGCGAGCTGCACGACGGGCCGGTCCAGGACCTGTGCGCGGTTCAGATGGCGCTCGGCGGGGCGGGCGACTCCGAGGCGTCGCGCGTCGCCGTCGCTGGCGTCGTGGGCGAGCTGCGGGCGCTGTGCGACCGCCTCCGGCCGGCCGCGCTCGACGCGTTCGGCCTCTCGGCTGCCCTCGCTGCCCTCTCGGACCGCGCCGCGACCGTCGGCAACCTGGACGTCCGCTACGCCGCGACCGGGCCCGCCGTGGCCGTGGCCGAGGCGCTCTCCGACGACCGCCGGCTCGCGCTGTACCGCATCGCGCAGGAGGCGCTGAGCAACGCCGTCCAGCACGCGCGTGCGCGCCGCGTCGACGTCGCGCTGCGCCTCGACGGCGAGACGCTGACACTGGCCGTCGACGACGACGGCGTCGGGCTGCCGGCCCGCGACCCGATCGACCTGGCCGCGCAGGGTCACTACGGCATCCTCGGCATGCATGAGCGCGCCGACCTGCTCCGCGCGACGCTCACGGCCGGCGCGGGCCCGCTCGGCGGCACCCGCGTGACGCTCGACGTCCCCGTTCCTGCCCTCATCTCGCCCGAGTTGCTCGATGCCTGACTCACCCGTCCGCGTCGTCGTCGCCGACGACCACCCCGTTTTCCGCGCCGGCCTCGTCGCCGCGCTCCGCGACGGCGGCCGCATCGACGTCGTCGGCGAGGCGTCGGACGGCCGCGAGGCGCTGAAGCTGGTGCAGGAGACGTCGCCCGACGTGCTCGTGCTCGACATGCAGATGCCCGTCATGTCCGGCCCCGAGGTGGCGCTCGCGCTGCGCGGCGTACCCGGCGCGCCGCGCATCCTCGCCCTGAGCGCGTTCAACGACTCCGCGACGGTCCACGGCCTGCTGGACGCCGGTGCGGCGGGCTACCTGCCCAAGGACCAGCACCCGAACATCGTCCGCGAGGCCGTCGTGGCGGTCCACCGCGGCGAGGGCCGCTGGTTCGTCCCGATCCCGCGCAAGCCCGACATGCTCTCGCCGCTGACGGGCCGTGAGCACGAGGTCCTCGTCGCGATGGCGCGCGGGCTGGACAACGCGGCCATCGCCGAGCGCCTGCGCATCGCCGAGAACACGGTCCGCAACCACCTCGCGGCCGTCTACTCGAAACTCGGCGTTGGGACGGCGCGCGAGGCGGTAGCGTGGGCATGGGAGAATGGGCTCGTGCGGGCGTAGTCCGATCGCACCACGCGGACGATGCGTGCGGGCCGGATCTTGCGGCTCCACGCTCCACCCGTGCCATGCGCGCGCTCGTCCTGCTCGTCCTGTTCGCATCGCCGTTCGCATCGGCCCAGACGGCGGCTCCCGGGCGCCTCACGTACGTGAGCCTCGGGCTCGGCGTTGCCGGCGGTTTCGAGGGGGCCCCGAACACGACCGGTTTCCTCGGCGGCTCGACGACGGGGCCCAGCGTCGCCGCCGATCTCCACGTCGTCCGCAATGTGCTCCATGTGCAGGCCGGTGCGTCCTTTCAGGCGTTCGGCCTCGGTCCGCAGTTGGTCCTCGAAGGGCATCTGCTGGCCGGCGCGGCGCGGACCGTCGGCCCGGCGGTCCTGACGGCCTCGGCCGGCCCGTCGCTCGCCCGCGTCGAGCGAGCGGCGTCGGGGGCGTCCATGCAGGGGCGTGTCGAGCGAGAGGACCGCGTCATTCCCGGCCTGTACGCGAGCGTCGGGGTGGCGGCGGTGGTCGTGCCGGAGGTCGGGTTCGGCATCGAGGCCTTCGGGCACCTCAACGCCCGGATGCCCGTCGCCGGGCTGCGCCTGACGGCCGTGCTCGGCCGCCTGCCGCGCTCGGTCGTCCGGTAGTGCAAATGAATCAGGCCGCGAACTCGCGCCTGCCGGACCTTGGATTTCCACACCGCCTCGCGACCATGCGCGCGCTCCTCGGCTCCGTCGTCGCCGTCGGCACGGCTGAGACCGTTCCACCCTCGCGCTCTCATGCCCGTTCATGCGTGGTCTCGTCCTTCTAGCCGCCGTGTTGACGCCTGCCGTATCGGCTGCGGCGCAGGGACTGTCATGGTTCTCGCTCGGCGCCGGGCCGAGCCTGTCTTCGCCCCGAGGACAGGAGATGATCAACGCGGGCGTCCGGCTGATCGTCCCGCTCGGCGTCGGGGCGGGCATCGCTGAGATCGGCGGGACGATGGTGACAGAGCCCGTTTCGCTCTCGCCGTTCTCCGGCCAGTCCGAGAGCACGTTCATCGCGCACCTCGCGGGCGGGCTCGTTCGCCGAAGCGGGCCGCTCGTCACGGCTCTCTCGGCCGGACCGGCGTTCGTTCAGGTGAGCCCGTTTGAATCGGTCTCGGGGCGCAGGCAACTCGTGAGCCGCGCGTATCCCGGCGTGTACGCAGGCGCTCAGGCAATCACCGTCCTCAGCCAGACCGTCGGCGTCGGAGCCGAAGCATTCGGCGTGCTCAACGGGGGGCAGACGACAGGCGGGCTCCGCCTGTTCGTGGCGATCGGGTCGCTCCGGCAGCGCGGACCCTGACGCGCTCCCCGACGTAGCTTGCGCACCACGCCAACACGCCTCGCGCCATGCCCGGCACGCCCGTCTTCTCCGCCGCCGACAACGAGCGGACGCTCAACTTCTGGGAGCGCCTCTACCTGCCCGAGATCTTCAAGGGCCTCGGCTACTCGGCGTCCAAGATGACGCTCGACACCTACACGTTCGAGTACCCCGAGGAGCAGTGGTACCCGCCGGACTCGTACCGCGGCCGCCCGGTCCTGGTGGCAGAGGAGGGCCGCCCGCGCTGCGTCGCCTGCGGGCTGTGCGCGCGCTCGTGCCCGCCGCTCGCGATCTCGATGCAGGCCCACGAGGTCACGGACGACATCAAGGAGCGCGAGCCCGAGTGGTTCGAGATCAACATGCTCCGCTGCATCTACTGCGGCTTCTGCGAGGAGGTCTGCCCCGAGGAGGCCATCGTGATGTCGAAGGAGTACGACCTCACCTTCCAGCACCGCGACGAGGCGCAC
>JBBSUZ010000132.1:0-8484 GCA_038233965.1 Rhodothermales bacterium
AACTGGTACTTCATCCAGACCGCTGCGACCAACCCCGCCGCGCGCTCGACGCGCTTCGACACGGACTTGATGGGCCAGCTCGTCCGCTTCGTCGCCGCGCACGAGGTCGGCCACACGCTCGGGCTGCCGCACAACTTCGGCTCGTCCGCCGCCTACACCGTCGCCCAGCTCCGCTCGCCGGCCTTCACGGCCACGCACGGCACGGCGCCGTCGATCATGGACTACGCGCGCTTCAACTACGTCGCGCAGCCCGGCGACGGCGTCACGCAGCTCATGCCGCGCATCGGCGAGTACGACACGTGGGCCATCGACTGGGGCTACCGCTGGTTCCCGGACAGCGTCTCGGACGACACCATCCGCGCGACACTCTCGGCCGAGGCCACGACGCGCTCGGCCGATCCGGCCATGCGCTACGGCGCGCAGACCGGCGACCCGGTCGACCCGCGCGCGCAGTCCGAGGACCTCTCGTCGGACGGCGTCGAGGCGTCGCGCCTCGGGCTCGCCAACCTCAAGCGCATCGTCCCGCAGCTCACCGCGTGGACGGTCGAGCCGGGCGAAGACTACTCGGCCCTCACGGAGCTCTACGGCCAGGTCGTCGGGCAGTGGGCGCGCTACCTCGGGCACGTCGGCCGCATCGTCGGCTGCGTCGAGGGCACGGCGCGCGTCGGCGGTCAGAGCGAGCCCGCGTTCGTCCCGGTCTCGGCCGAGCGCCAGCGCGCCGCCGTCGCCTTCCTGCTGAGCGAGGGCTTCGCCCGCCCGACGTGGCTCCTCGACCCCGCGCTGCTCGGGCGCATCGAGGCGTCGGGCGCGTCGGACCGCATCCTGCGGCTCCAGGAGACGGCGCTCGCGCGCCTGCTCGAGCCCGCCCGGCTCGGGCGGATGCAGGACGCCGCGTGGCTCGCGCCGGACACAGCCTACCGCGCCGAGGACATGCTCGCCGACGTCCGTGCCGGCCTCTGGGCCGAGTCGCGCACCGGCGCGCCCATCGACGCCGCACGCCGCGCGCTCCAGCGCGCCCACGTCGATCGCCTCGCCGCGCTCCTCGTCGACGCGCCGACGGCCGCGGCGAGCGCGGCAGCTCCTGCGCGCCCGGGCCTGCTCGCTGCCAACCGCGCCGACGCTCGCCCGCTCGCCCGCGGCGAGCTCGTCGCCCTGCGCGCCGACCTCGTCCGCGCCGAGCGCCGCTACGCCCGCACGGACCAGCGCATGGACCGCCTCCACCTCCTCGACGTCGTCGCCCGCATCGACGCCGCCCTCGACCCGGCTGGCCGGCGGTAACGTCGGGCCCGCTCATCCGTCCACGAGATCCCCGTGCTCGACCTTTCTGCTGCTCACCCCGACGTGCTCGTCCTCGTCGGGACGCAGACCGGCAACTCGGAGATCGTCGCCGCGGCGCTCGCCGAGACGCTCGGCGCCCTCGGCTTCGCCGCCCACGTCCTCGACATGGCCGAGGCCGTCCCCGAGGACCTCGCCGATTACCGCCAGCTCGTGGCCGTGACGAGCACATGGTCCGGCGGGACGTTCCCGGACAACGCCGTCGAGTACGTCGACGCGCTCGAGTCGCTCGCGCCGGACCTCGCCGGGCTCGCCTTCGGCGTCGTCGGGCTGGGCGACCGCGACTACGACCCGTTCTACCAGACGGCCGCGCTCCGCCTCGACGCGCTCCTCGCCGGCTTCGGCGCCCGCCGCGCGGCCGGGCCCTGCGAGATCGACGGCGGACCGACCGCCGCTCACATCGCTGAGGCGCAGGCGTGGGCAACCCGTCTCGCGACGGCGTTCGGGGTGAAAGGGTGATAACGGCCAGCTGAAATGGCTCTGCTCGGTCCACCGCAACAACAAAAAATGTCATCCTGAACTCGTTTCAGGATCTGCGTTTCATCGGCGTCCAGAAAATGCGAAAGACAGATCCTGAAACGAGTTCAGGCTGACAAGAATGGAGGGGGGAGGTTGACGTCGGACGGCAGTCCGGTCCACTTCGCCCCGCTGCCCGCTGCCGTCATCTGATACCTTCTCCACTCGATGCACCTCGCCGACCTCGACGTCACCGCCGCCCGCTTCCGGTCGTCCGCCGGCGTCTTCGATGCGATGCGGAGCGCGTGCGAGACGAGCCCGCACCTCGCCACGTTCGAGACGATCGGACTCAGCGAAGAAGGGCGCCCCATCGCCGGCATCACGATCGGGACGGGCCCGGCCGTCGTCAGCCTCGTCGCCGGCGCGCACGCCGACGAGCCGGTCGGGCCGGAGACGCTGCGCACGCTCGTCCTCGACGGCCTCGCCATGCAGGGCTGGGGCGCGCCCGGCGGCGGCCTCGACCGTCTGTTCGAGCGCGTGAGCTTCCGCATCGTCCCCCACGTCAACCCCGACGCCGAGGCCCGCAACGCGCGCTGGATCGACGCCTTCGACGCGGACGACACCGAGGCGACGCTCGCGGCCTACCTGCGCGGGCGCCTCCGCGAGCCGCCCGGCCGCGACGTCGAGTTCGCCTACCCGGACGCGCGCCCGGAGACGGCTGCGGCCACCGACTTTCTGTTCGCCGCCGGCCCGCCGGTGCTCCACGCGAGCCTGCACGGGATGGGGTTCGCCGAAGGCGCGCTGCTCCTGATCGACCGCGACCACCTGCTCGCGCCCGCCACCGAAGCGCTGCGCGACGGCTTCCGTCTCGCTGCTGCGTCGGCGGGCCTGCGCCTGCACGACCACGACCGCGGCGGCGACAAGGGCTTCCGCTACGGCGGCCCGGGCTTTACGTCGACGCCGCTCGGGACGGCGATGCGCGCCCACTTCGAGGCCCTCGGGGACGCCGAGACGGCGGCCCGCTTCGGCCTGTCGTCCATGGAGACCGCCACGCTGGCGTCGCCCGGCGTGCTGTCGGTCGTGACCGAGCTGCCGCTGTTCCTCCTCGGCGCCGAGACAGACCGCACGGACGGTGTCCCCGACCTGCTGAACCGCTGGACGGAGTCCGCGCCCGCCGTCGCCGCTGCGCTCGGGGCGGGGGAGAGCCTCGCCCCGTTCATCGACGCCTTGGGCATGCGCGTCCTCGACGTCCCGACAGCCGTCGGGCTGCATCTGCGGACGCTCGACCTCGCGATCGACGCTGCGGCTCAGGCCTGAGCGTCGGCGTCGACCGTCACAGCTGGCTCGAGGCGCTCGGTCGCGAGAAGGGCCAGCAGGTGTGCGATGGCGGATTCGGCGCCCTGGTTGAGGTTGACGCCGTGCTCCGAGAACCCGTCGAACGCGGCGCCCGTCGTGACGTCCACGACCGCGGCGTCGATGCGGTTGCGGCCGGCGAACCAGGCAGCGGCGAGGCGCGCGGCGTCGGCGTAGCGCGGATCGCCGGTGATCCGTGCCGCTTCGGCCCACGCCATCGCGGCGTAGCCCGCCTCGATGGGCTGCTGGTCGAACAGCGCCCGCTCGCCCGTCCGCCGCAGCCACCCGCGGTTGCCGACGGCGTCGAACCGGCCGTCGCGGACCGTCTGGCCGAGGACGAACTCGAGCGCGTCGAGGCCGACCTCGCGGAAGCGGTCGCCGGCGGACGTGCCCGCGAACCGCTCCGAGGCGCGCAGCAGGGCGTGCGGGACGAGCGCGTTGGCGTACGTCATGTCGTCCGAGAACCAGCGCCAGCGCGGGCTCACCGTCCGCTCGAACTGCTCGACGAGGCGCGTCGCGTGCGACGCCAGCCGGTCCGACACGGCGACGGCGCCGGGGAAGCGGTCGAGGAACAGGTCGAGGCCGCAGATGCCGTACGCGATCGCGCGCGGGTGCATCAGGTCGACGCCGAGCGAGCGCTCGACGGCGTGCCGGGCGAGCACGCGCGACGACTCGTCGGGCGCGTGCGCGACGGCGGCGCCCAGGCCCCACAGCGCGCGACCGACCGTGTCCTCGCTCTCGGGGCGCTCCAGAAAGCGCCGGCCGTAGTCCATGAAGTTGTGGAACGTGCCGTCCTCGCGCTGCGCGTGAGCCACGAACGCGAGCGACGTCCGCGCGATGCGGAGCGCGGCGCGGCGCTCGTCCGAGCGCGCGTCGGCGCGACCCGCAGCCTCCAGGGCGACGACGAGCGCGCGGCCGGCGTCGTCGGTGCAGTAGCCGTGGGCGCGGTCGGGGAGGCCGTACTGGGCGTGCTGGAACGGCCCGCAGTCGTCGGTGAGGCGGTCCAGGTAGCCGAGCGCGGCTGGGCGCATGCCCGGGTGGGTGGACGTCGGCCCGCCGGACACGGCGGGCGCGGCCTCGGCGGCGCGGGCGTCGCGGATGGCGACGTCGCTGAGGTCGACGGACGCCGCGCCGACGGCCGGCCACGCCGTCGTGGACCCGATGGCGAGCGCCTGACGCGACGCCTCGGCGCGCGCCTCGGGATCGGACACCATGTCGGCGAGCGCCCCGCCGAAGGCGTCGACGTCGCCGAACGGCGCGAGGCGGCCCGCCCCGCCGGCGAGCACCTCGGCCGCGTGCAGGTACGGCGTCGAGACGACGGGAAGGCCCGCCGCGAGCGCGTTCGAGAGCGTCCCCGACGTGATCTGGTCCATGTTCGGGTACGGCGAGACGTAGACGTCCGCCGCCCGCAGCCAGTCCCACAGCTCCGGCGTGTCGACGTAGTGGTTCTCGAATCGGACGTGCTCCGAGAGCCCGCGCCGGGCGACCTCGGCCACGAGCGACTCGCGGTAGACCTCGCCCTCGTTCGTGACGATCTCGGGGTGCGTCGCGCCCAGGATGACGTAGAGGACGTCCGGGTTGGCGGCGACGGCCCGTTCGAGGCTCTCGATGGCGAACTCGATGCCCTTGGACGGCCCGAGCAGGCCGAAGGTGAGCAGCACCAGGCGGCCGTCGAGACCGAGGCGCTCGCGGAGGCCGTCGGGCCGCGCCGGGTCGAGGTCCGGCGTGCCGTGCGGCACGACGTCCACGATGGCCGGGTCGACGCTGTAGACGTCGCGGAGCAGGTCGCGCGCCGTCTCCGTCATCACGACGATGCGGGCCGAGCGGGCGACGACGGCGTCGAGCGCGCGGCGGTAGTGCGGCGGCGGGTCCGGCAGGACCGTATGCAGACGCGTCACGACGGGCACCCGGACGGCGTCCATCAGGTCGAGAATGTGAAGGCCTTCGGAGCCGCCGAAGATGCCGAATTCGTGCTGGATCGAGACGAGGTCTGCGGAGCCCGCGTTGATGAACTCGGCAGCGGCGACGTAGTCCTCGCGGACGTCCTGCCGGATCTCGTACCCCACCTCGGGCCGCCGCGCCGCGCCGGCGGGCGTGCGGACGACCGACACGACATCGGCGGTGGCGCCGGCCGCGATGAGGCCGCCGCGCAGGTCGCGGGCGAACGTGGCGAGGCCGCACGCCCGCGGCGGGTAGGTGGAGACGATAGTGACGTGCATGGTTCGATCAGGGCAGAGAGGTCTGCTGTGTACCGCCGCCGCGCATCGCGGTTCGTGCGGGACGCCCCGGCACTCGCGCTGCCTGCCCTCCACTGACGCTCCGGCTGACACCGGCGGCTCCGTACCTTTCGGCCCGACACCTCTGCACCGATGCCGACACTGAGAGAGCGCCTCGACGGCGACATGAAGGAGGCCATGCGCGCCCGCGACACCGTCCGCCTGGGCACCATCCGCATGATCCGGACGGCCCTCACCGAGCGAGACAAGGCCGGCGCGGGCGAGACGACCGACGCCGACGTCCTGGCCGTCGTCACGAAGCAGGCCAAGCAGCGCCGCGACTCAATCGCGCAGTTCGAGGCGGCAGGCCGCGAGGACCTCGCCGTGAACGAGCGCGCCGAACTCGCGGTCGTCGAGGGCTACCTGCCCGCGCAGGCAACGGACGCCGAGGTGGACGCCGCCGTCGCAACGGCCGTCGCCGAGACGGGCGCGGCGTCGATGAAGGACATGGGGCGGGTCATGGGCGCGACGCTCGCGGCGCTCGGCGGGACGGCCGACGGCGGCCGCGTGCAGGCGGCGGTCCGCCGCGCTCTCGCGAGCTGATGCTGGACCTCGTCCTCGCGGCGATGCTCGCGCTCGGCTTGTGGCGCGGCCTCCAGACGGGTGCCCTCCTCCAGATCGTCGGCACGCTGGGCTGGATCGTCGCCTTCGTCATCGCGACGGCCGTGATGGGTCCGTTCGGCGACGCCGCCGCGGCGAGCCTCGGCGTGAGCGGACGCGTCGCGCCGCTGCTCGGCTTCATCGTCGCCTTCGGCGTCGTGGTGGCGGGCCTGACGGTCGCGGCGCACGGCATCCGCAAGACGCTCAAGGCGATCAAGCTCGGCGCGCTCGACACGCTGGCGGGCGCGTTCCTCGGGCTCGTCCGCGCCGCGTTCGGGCTCAGCATCTTCCTCCGCGTCACCGGCGTCTCGGTCCTGGCCGGTGGTGAGCCGCTGCTCATCTCGTCCGAGACCCGCAACGAGAGCGTCCTGTACCCGCCCGTCGAGGCCGCGGCCCCGGCCGTGTGGAACGTGGCCCGGACCGTTTTTCCCGGCGCGCAGGAGCGCCTCGGCAGCCTGTTCAACTCGTTTGACGAATGACGGGATTGGGGATTGGGGATTGGGGATTGGGGATTGGGGATTGGGGATTGGGGATTGGGGATTGGGGATTGGATAGCTTTGTATCGATTTGTTCCTGTAGGATGAGCACTCACGTACGGCGCATTTAACGTCAAACTTTAAACCGCATTTTCCTCGATGGTCCCCACCCGGCTCCGGCTCCGCAACTTCCTCTCGTACGGCGAGGGCGCGCCCGCGCTGGAGTTCGACGCGTTCCACGTCGCGTGCCTCTCGGGCGGCAACGGGCAGGGCAAGAGCGCGCTGCTGGACGCGATCACGTGGGCGCTGTGGGGCGAGGCGCGCAAGTCGTCGGACTCGCGCAAGCCGGACGAGCAGCTGCTCCGCGTCGGCGCGCGCGAGATGGAGGTCGACTTCGAGTTCTCGCTCGGCGGCGAAGGCCACCGCATCGTGCGCCGGTACACCCAGACCGCGAGCGGCAAGTCGTCCAAGCCCGGCCTCGAGTTCCAGGCGTCCGACGGCGCGGGCGGCTTCGTCGCGCTGACGGCCGAGAGCGTCCGCGCGACGCAGGCGGCCATCGACGCCCGCATCGGGATCGACTACGAGACGTTCGTCAACTCGACGTTCCTGCTCCAGGGGCGGTCCGACGAGTTCACGCGCAAGAAGCCGGGCGAGCGCAAGCAGATCCTCTCGCGCATCCTCGGGCTCGACCGCTACGAGCGCCTGGCGACGGCCGCGGGCGCACGCTACTCGGGCCTCCGCGAGCGCATCGCGACGCTCGACGTCGAGGCCGAGCGCCTCATCGCGGCCACGCAGGAAGCGCCGACGTGGCAGGCCGAGCGTGAGCTGCTCGCCCGCGAGATCGACCAGACCGAGGCCGCCGCGACCGCCCTCGACGCCGCCCTCGCCGAGCAGGCGACGGCGCTGGCCGCCCTCGACGCCGCCGCGGCTGACGACGCACGTCTTGCCGACGCGCTCGCGCAGACGCAGGCGCGGACCACGGACGTCGCCACCGAGACCGGGCGGCTCGATGGCCGCATCGCCGAGGCGGACGCGCTCATCGCCGAGGCCGAGCACATCGAGGCCGACCACGCGCGCTACGAGACCGTCCGCGCCCGCCGCACCGTTTTGGACGAGGCCGCGACGCTCCACGCGGCGCTGACGTCGCGCGCCGCGTCGCTCCGCCTGGACGTCCAGAAAGCGCTCGCCGAGGCCGAGACGCGGCTCGCCCGCCTCGCCGCCGACGTCGACAACCTGCGCGAGCGGGTCCGGGAGGACGAGCGCGTCGTGCTCACGCGCGACGCCGTCGCGGCCGCGCTCGCGGCGTCTGAGGCGGCCGTCGTGGAGCGGGTCGAATTGGACCGGGTGCGGACGCTCCGGCAGGCGGCGCAGACCAAGCTCGAAGGCGTCGACACCCGACTCGCCGGGCTCCGCGGCGGACTCGTCGCGACGGTCAAGGAACTGCGCGGGCAGATCGAGCACCTGACGTCCGCGACGGTCGCGGCGGATCCGGAACAGTCGGCGGCGCTGGTTGCGAAGGCTGCGGCGGCGACGGTGTCCGCGGAGACGATGGACCGCGTGCGCGAGCAGGGCACGGCGGCCGGCGCCGAGGCCGCTGCGCTCGGCGCGACGCTGGCCCGCCTGCGCGAGGACGCCGAGGCGCTCCGCACGCGACACGACCGCGCCGACACACTCACCGACGAGACGTGTCCGACCTGTGGCACCGAGCTCACGGACGACCACCGCGCGCACGTCGCCGAGACGATCGCGCGCGAGCTCACCGCCGTCGACGCCCGCATCACCGCCACGGCCAGACAGCACGCCGACGCCGAGGCGCGCGTCGCCGCGCTCCGCTCCGACTTTACCCGCCACCGCGCTGAGGCTGAGGCGGGACGTGCGGCCAGCGAAGCGCTCGCCGCGCTCCGCGAGCGCGAGCGCCAGCGCACGGCCGACCTCGCCCGCCTCGACGCCGCCCGCGCCGAGTTCGCCCGCGTCTCGGCCGAGCTGAG
>JBBSUZ010000133.1:0-8482 GCA_038233965.1 Rhodothermales bacterium
ACGTGGACGACGAAGAACAGGACGAACAGAATCGTCAGGATGAAGTGGATCGTCCGGGCGGACTGGTAGCCGCCGAGCAGCGTCGTCAGGCCGGCGAGCGTCGTCGGCTTCCAGATCGCGAGCCCGGTCAGGACCGAGCCCGCGCCCATCAGCGTCACGCCCGAGTACGTCACGCGCTGCGCGGCGTTGTAGCGCCCCTGCGGCGGCAGCGTCTTGCGCAGGCCGACGTCGTGGAGGGCGACCTGGAGGGACTCCTTGAGCGCGTGGCGGTCCGGGACGAGGTGCCGCCACTCGCCCGAAATCGCGGTGTAGAGCACGTACAGGACGCCGTTGATCGCGAAGACCATCCCGAAGACGAAGTGGTACGCCATGCCCTTCGCGAGCTGCCGCGTGAGGCCGAGCGCCTCCCAGACGCCGGCCGGGAAGAGCTTCAGCAGCGTCGTCTCGCCCCAACCGATCCGGTACGGCTGGTAGGCCCAGTAGATCATCAGGCCCGACCAGACCATGATGGCCAGGAGCGGGAAGTTGACCCAGTGCATCCAGCGCGTGGCGCGCGGGTGCTTCCGAATGGCGCGGCCAGCAAGCGGGGTGTCGGGCATCAGGGCGGAGGTGGCGACCGGCGCCGAACGTACGGCAGTGGCAGCGTTTGCGTGTTCAAACGAGCGTCGCCGGGTCAACTCGCGCGGAGCGGCCCGTCGTGCCCGACTACCCGACGGCGACGAGGACGGCCCCGACGCCGACGAGCGCGATGCCCGCCCACGCGACCGGCGTCAGCGTCTCGCCCAGGAAGAGGACGGCGAAGACGGCGACGAGCACGACGCTGAGCTTGTCGACCGGCGCCACGCGCGCGGCCTCGCCCGCCTGGAGCGCGCGGAAGTAGCACAGCCACGACGCGCCCGTCGCGAGCCCCGAGAGGACGAGGAAGCCGGCGCTGCGCCGCGGGATGCCCCGCAGTCCGCCGAGCTGGTCCGTCGCCGCGAGCAGGAGGCCGAGCGCGGCCATCACGACGACGGTCCGCACGAACGTCGCCACGTCGGACGGGACGCCGGCGACGCCGACCTTGGCGAGGATGGCCGTCGCGGCGGCGAAGGCGGCCGAGAGGAGGGCCCAGAACAGCCAGGGAGCCATCGCGGTGGGGGGAGCGGGTGAACACGCGGAGAACCGGCTCGCCGTCAACGCGCCGCGCGCGGAATCGTCTACCTTCGGGGCCTGCTCTTTTTCTGTTCGCCTCAGGTTCTGCCGCTCGCCGCGGCGGATGAAAAGGGAATCCGGTCCGAGACGTCATGTCTCAATGCCGGAGCTGTGCCCGCAACTGTAGGCGGCCCGCCGTCGACGCCGACGCACGCGACCACTCGGACGCCCGCCATCGCGGGTCCGGGGAAGGCCCGTGCCGAGCCGACGCACGCTCCCATGGGGGAGCCGGACCGCAAGCCAGGAGACCTGCCCGAGACGACGATCCTCCGTGATCACCTCCCACATGCCACCTCCGGGACCAGAGGGGCGGGCGCTCAGCGTGCCGCAGCCGGTCCGCGCGTGCACCCGTCTCTCTCGTTGAGGGGCGGGTTTTTTCATGCGCCTCCGCGTCCCAGGGGTCACCCTGCTGCTCCTGCTCGCCGCCGCTTCGGCCGCCGCCCAGCGCCCCGCCACCGGGTCGGCCGACGTGCGCGTCGACTCGCTCGCGACGGTCACCGTCACCGCGACCCGCTCGGCCGTCGAGACGCACCGCGCGCCCGCCCGCGTGACGGTGATCACGCGCGCCGACGCCGAGGCGGCCGGGGCCGAGACCGTCGCCGACCTGCTCGAGGCGCGCTCGGCCGTCTTCCTCAAGCGCTACGGTCCGGACGGGCTCGCGACGGTCTCGCTGCGCGGCGGCTCGGCCAGCCACACGCTCGTGACGCTCGACGGGCACCGGCTGAGCGATCCGCAGCTCGGCCAGCTCGACCTGTCGCTGCTGCCAGCCGCGCTCGTCGAGCGCGCTGAGGTGCTCCACGGCGCGGCCTCGGGCCTCTACGGGACGGACGCCGTCGGCGGCGTCGTCGCGCTGAGCGCGCCGGCGGGCGAGACGCGCGCCCGCGCCGTGATCCGCAGCGGAGCCTTCGGCGAGCGCGGCGCGTCGGGTCTGGCGACGGCTCTGATCGGGCCGACCACCACCGCGACCGTCGCCCTCGACGCTGCCCACGCGCTCGGCACGTACGCCTACGTCGACTCGACGGCCTTCGACACCGAGACCGGCACGAACGGCGTCACGCGCCTGCGCGCCAACGCGGACCGCCAGCAGGAGGCCGCCTACGCGCGGATCGGCGGCACGCTCGGGCGCAACCGCTGGGGCTTCGGCCTGCTCGGGACGCGCGCCGAGACGGGCATCTTCGACTATGGCGGCGGCACGGACGCGCGCCAGAACGACGCCGCGCTGCGCCTCTGGCTCGATCACACGCTCGCCCTCGGGTCCGTCGCCGTCACGACGGGCGCGGACCTCCAGCGCGCCAGCCTGCGCTACCGCCACGCCGGCCTGGGCCTCGACGACACCGGCCACACGCGCGTCGCGTCCGTGCAGACGCGCGCCGAGCGCATCTGGGTCGGATCGGGGCGCACGCTCACCGCCTCCATCGGCGGCCGCGTCGGGCGCGCGACGGCCGAGCACCCGAACCTCGCCGAAGACGCCCGCGAGACGTCCGTCGCCCTCGACGCCGGGGCCGTCTTGGACGCGGGCCGCGTCCTCGTCGCGCCGAGCCTCCGGTTCGACCGCGCGAGCGTGCCAGTAGACTCGATGCCGTCCGTGCAGGCGCTGAGCCCGCAGCTCGGCCTCAACGTCCAGCCGTTCCGGTGGCGCGGGCTGCGGCTCAAGGCCTCGGCCGGCCGGGCCTTCCGCGCGCCGACGTTCAACGACCGTTTCTGGCAGCCCGGCGGCAACGCGGGCCTGCGGCCCGAGCGCGGCTGGACAGCCGAGGCCGGCGCGTCGCTCGTCGTCTCGCCCGACCTCCCATCTGGCCTGGCGCGCCTGACGGCCGAGGCGACGCTGTTCACGAGCCGCCTCCGCGACCAGATCGTCTGGCGCCCGGGCCGCCACCCGGACGGCTTCTACTGGGCTCCGCTCAACGTCGGCCGCACGCGGACCGTCGGCTGGGAGCTCTCCGGCCGCGCCGGCCTCCCGCTCGCCGGCCGCCTCGTGGTCGACGTCGGCGCGCTGTGGGCGCACAGTGCGGCCCGCGACCGGACCGACTCGACGTCGACGTCCTACGACCAGCCGCTCATCTACGTCCCGGACGACCAGGTGAAGCTCGACGCCGCGCTCGCGTGGCGCGGCCTGCGCGTCGGGGCCGATGTCCGCCACGTCAGCGCCCGCCCGACGTCCACGGACGGCTCGCGCGCGCTGCCGCCCTTCACCGTCGTCGGCGCGCACGTCGAGGCCGGCCTCTCCGGGCAGACGTGGCGCGCCCGCCTCGGCCTGCACGCCGAGAACCTCACCGACGCCGTCTACTCGGTCACGCCCCGCTCCCCGATGCCGCCGCGCCACCTGCGCGCCGTTCTCACGCTCGAATCCAGATGAGGGGTTGGGGGATGGGGATTGGGGACGTCGGTCTAGGCCGGAAGCCAGTCTTCAACCTCCACTCTTCACCCCCGAACCCCCAACCCCCAACCCCCATGACCCGTTTCCTACTCCTCGCCCTCGCCCTTACGACGGCCGCGTCCGCACAGACGACCCGCGCCGTCTTCGTCGGCAACCAGGGCACGCCGGCCACGGTGACCTACGTCGACCGCGCCGCGGGCACGGCGCAGCCGATCGCCGGCGTGACGCTCTCGACCTACCTCCAGGGCATGGCCGTCATCGGCGACCGCCTCTACGTCACCGGCAACGGCTCGCGCATCGACGTCGTCGACGTGACGACGCGCCAGCGCGTCGGCCAGATCACCGACGCCGCCTTCGGCACGTCGCGCTACATCGCCGGCGTCGCGCCGGGCAAGGCCTACGTCACCGTCCAGAACTACGCGACCGGCGCGACGGCGGCTGAGGTCGTCGTCCTCGACCTGGCCACGAACACCGTGTCGCGCCGCATCGCCATCCCGCTCCAGCCCGAGGGCCTCGCGCTCGCCGGCGGCCGCGTCTACGTCACGCTCGGCGCGTTCGGCGGCAGCACGCGCCTCGCCGTCATCGACCCGGCCACGGACACCGTCCTCCCGGCGGTCGAGATCGGCTGCACCGCCCGCTTCGTCTTCGGCGACGACGACGGCGAGGCCGTCGTCGTCTGCACGGACTCCGGCGAGTTCGTCCGCATCGACGGCGCGACGGGCGCGGTCACGGGCCGCGACGCTTCGGGCGCGACGCTCAGCAGCGCGTTCGGCATCGGGCAGGACGCCGCGCTCGTCCGCACCGCCAGCAGCACGGAGCAGACGCTCGTCGCGGTGACGTCGACGGGCGTGCTGACGTACGGCACGGACACGCACGCGGTCACCTCGCGCGTCACCATCGCCGATGTCGCCACGCGACCCATCTCGGCGGTCGGCTTCGACGCGCAGCGCAGCCAGTTCATCCTCGGCCGGCCCGACGCGACCGGCCCGTTCTCGTCCAACGGCACCATCACCGTCCACAGCCTTACCGGCGCGCTCGTCGCGACGAACGCGGCCGGCGTCTTCCCGGCCTACGTCGCCGTGGACGTCGTGGGCGGCGTCGCCAGCGAGGGCGGCCCGAGCGCGTCAGGCCTGCGCCTCGCCGCCGCCGTGCCCAACCCGGCGTCGACGACGACCGAGGTCCGCTTCTCGCTCGACGCCCCGCAGACGGTCTCGGTGGTGCTCATGGACGTGCTCGGCCGCGAGGTTGCCCGCGTCGCCGACGGCGCGTTCGGAGTTGGCGAGCAGCGCGTCGCCCTCAACGTCCGCGCCCTGCCGGCCGGCGTCTACGTCGTGCGCCTCGTCGCCGGCGGGTCGGTCGCGACGCAGCGCCTGACGGTCACCCGCTAACCCGCCCCGATGAGCCTCGGCATCGACCGCTGTTTCTGCTTCGGGCGCACGTTCGCGAGCCTCCGCGAGATCGCCGAGGCGACCGGCGCGGCGTCCGTCGCCGAGCTGCAGACGCACGCGCT
This sequence comes from Rhodothermales bacterium, assembly GCA_038233965.1. Taxonomy (GTDB): domain Bacteria; phylum Bacteroidota; class Rhodothermia; order Rhodothermales; family Rubricoccaceae; genus DASVSE01. The sequence goes on from JBBSUZ010000133.1 coordinate 5,079, forward strand.
CTTCGGCCAGAACTGCGGCCTGTGCCACCCGTACGTCCGGCGCATGCTCCGCACCGGCGAGACCGTCTTCGAGGCCGTCGTGACGGACACGGACGAGCCGAAGGTGGGATAGGGCTCTGCCGCCCGCGTCAGTCGTCGAGGTAGACCGTCATCGCGTCGAGGTCGACCGTGACGCGCTCGTCGGCCTTGGTCGGGACGGTCCGGCCGACGAAGTCGGGCTGGACGGGGACTTCGCGGCCGCCGCGGTCCACGAGCACAGCCAGGCGGATCGTGCGCGGGCGGCCGTGGCGCAGGACGGCGTCGAGCGCGGCGCGGGCCGTGCGGCCCGTGAACAGGACGTCGTCGACGAGCAGGACGTCGCGGTCGGTCGCGTCGGGCGCGTCGTCGGCGAGTGGCTCCGGCGCGAGGTCCGGGCGGTCGTCGCGGAAGGCCTGGACGTCCAGCCCGACGACCTCGACGGCCGCGCCGGTCGTCTCGGCGACGGCGGCCGCGAGCGCCTCGGCGAGCGCCTCGCCGCGGCGGCGCAGGCCGAACACGAGCAGCCGCTCCGCGCCGCGGTTGCGCTCGACGACCTCGGCCGCGAGCCGCGCGAGCGTGCGGCGGACGCGCTCGGGCGTCATCAGGACGGTTCTCGGCATCAGGGCGTAGGGCAGGCGACGGCGGCAAGATCGGCGCGGTAGACCGTCACGGCCTGGCCCGTCAGCGCGACGCGGTCGCCCAGGACCTCGACGCCGACGTGCCCGCCGCGGCGCGACGCCTGGTAGCAGCGCAACGCGGCCTTCCCCAGGCGCTCGGCCCAGAACGGGCCGATGGCGCAGTGCGCCGAGCCCGTCACCGGGTCCTCGGGCACGCCCGAGCCCGGCGCGAAGAAGCGCGACACGACGTCGACGCCCGACCCCGGGTCGGCCTGCGCGGTCGCGATGACGCCGCGCGCGCCGAGCGCGGCGACCGCTGCGTCGGAGGGCGCGAGCGCGCGGACGGCGGCCTCGGAGGGCAGGACGAGGAAGAGGTCGAAGCGCGAGCGGCCGGTCCAGACGGTCTCGCCGAAGACGTCTCGGGTGTCCTCGGGCGCGTCGGCGGCGTCGGGCGGCGTCGCGGGGAAGTCCATCGTGTAGCCGGCCGCGCCGGCCGTGCGGACCGTCAGGCGGCCCGAGCGCGTGTTGAAGTGCGCGGCGGCGTCCGGCGGGAGCCGGCCCGACTCGAACAGGACGTGGGCGGCGGCGAGCGTCGCGTGCCCGCACAGGTCCACCTCGACGGTCGGCGTGAGCCAGCGGAGGCGGAAGGCGTCGTCCTCCGGCACGAGGAAGGCCGTCTCGGAGAGGTTCATCTCGGCTGCGAGCGCCCGCATCCACGCGTCGTCCGCTGGCACGTCGAGGAGGCACACGGCGGCGGGGTTGCCCGTGAACGGGCGGTCGGCGAAGGCGTCGACGACGGTGACCAACATCGGGGTTACAAGGTTGAGAGGTTGAAGGGGTGAGGGGAAACTGCGAAGCAGGTGGGCTTGAGGTTGGAACAGGCACGTTTTCCCTCTCAACCCTCAACCCTGTACCCCCTCAACCCCGTCGGCCTTGTTCGGGCAGGCCTCGCGGCGGCAGTGGCCGTAGACCGTCAGGGCGTGGCGCGAGACCTCGAAGCCGTAGATGTCGGCGACGGTGTCCTGGATGTTCTGGAGGCGCGGGTCGCAGAACTCGAGGATCTCACCGCAGTCGAGGCAGATGAGGTGGTCGTGCTGCCAGTAGGCGTAGGCGCGCTCGTAGCGGGCCTGGTGCGTCCCGAACTGGTGCTTGGCCGCGAGGTCGCACTCGATGAGGACGTCGAGCGTGTTGTAGACCGTCGCCCGGCTCACGGCGACGCCCGACTCCTGGAGCCGCGCGAAGAGCGTGTCGGCGTCGACGTGATCTGGGGTGGCGTAGAGCGCGTCCAGAACGGCGTCGCGCTCGGGCGTCCGGCGGAGGCCGCGCGTCTTGAGGAAGTCCGCGAAGTGGCGGCGGACCTCGTCGAGCTGGGCGTGGGGGAGGGTCATCGGGAACGCGGGAAACGGCCAACGGGCATCGGCCATCGGGACAGAGCAGGAGAGTCGTCGGGTACACGCCTTTCCCCGGTGGCCGTTCGCCGACGGCCTATCGCCGCGCGGCCCACCGGCTCGGCGCCTCGGCTTCGGCGGCCTGCGTCACAGCGGGCGTGGCGTCGAGCGCGTCCAGGCCGGCGGCGAGGAGGGCGGCCTCGACGACGTCGGCGGACGGTGCGAGCGCGTCGTCGGTGAGGTAGCGGTCGACGAAGCCTGTGTCGAACTGTCCGGACCGGAAGGCGGGGTGCTGCATGACGAAGCGGCAGAACGGGATCGTCGTCGGTACGCCCGCGATGTCGTACTCCGAGAGCGCGCGGTCCATGCGGGCGATGGCCTCGTCGCGCGTGCGGCCCCAGACCGTCAGCTTCGAGATCATCGGGTCGTAGTAGAGCGGCACGACGTCGCCCTCCTCGACGCCGGCGTCGACGCGCGTGAACGGGCCCGACGGCGGGCGGTGGCGGACGAGCGGGCCCGGCGCGGGCAGGAAGCCGGCGCGGACGTCCTCAGCGTAGACGCGGCTCTCGACGGCGTGGCCGTGGATGCGGAGGTCCGACTGGGCGTAGCCGAGCGGCTCGCCGGCCGCGATCCGGATCTGCTCGGCGACGAGGTCGAGCCCGGTGATCGCCTCGGTGACCGGGTGCTCGACCTGCAGCCGCGTGTTCATCTCGAGAAAGTAGAAGGCCGCCCCGCCCGGCGCGCCTTCGTCCAGCAGGAACTCGACCGTGCCCGCGCCGACGTAGCCGCAGGCCCGCGCGGCCTCGACGGCGGCCGCGCCCATCGCCTCGCGCAGCGCGGGCGTGAGGACGGCCGAGGGCGCCTCCTCGACGACCTTCTGGTGACGCCGCTGGATGCTGCACTCGCGCTCGAACAGGTGCACGATGTGGCCGTGCTGGTCCGCGAGAACCTGGATTTCGATGTGCCGCGGGCCGGTGAGGTAGCGCTCGACGTAGACGCGGCCGTCGCCGAAGGCGGACTGCGCCTCGGAGCGCGCGCGCTCGAAGAGGCTGGCGAAGTCCTCGGGGCGCTCCACGACGCGCATGCCCTTGCCGCCGCCGCCCGCGGCCGCCTTCACGAGGACCGGGTAGCCGATCTCGCCCGCGACGCGCTCCGCCTCGGCCGGGTCCGCGATCGCGTCCACGGTGCCGGGCGCCATCGGGACGCCCGAGGCGCGCATGAGCTTGCGCGCGGCTGTCTTGTCCCCCATGAGGCGCATCGCGCCGGGCGTCGGCCCGACGAACGTGATGCCGGCGGCCGTGCACGCCTCGGCAAACTCCGCGTTCTCGCTCAGGAAGCCGTAGCCGGGGTGGATCGCCTGAACGTCGGCGACCTCGGCGGC
>JBBSUZ010000134.1:0-8356 GCA_038233965.1 Rhodothermales bacterium
AACTCGGGCCCGCTGCCGGACGCCGTCGCGGCGGCGATCACCGAGGGCAAGCTCATCGCCGCGGGCGTCCTCTCGGGCAACCGCAACTTCGAGGGCCGCATCCACCCGCTCGTCAAGGCCAACTTCCTCGCGAGCCCGCCGCTCGTCGTCGCCTACGCCCTCGCTGGCACCGTCGACATCGACCTCGACACGGACGCGATCGGGCAGGACCGCGACGGCAGCGATGTCTTCCTCAAGGACCTCTGGCCCTCGCAGACCGAGATCCTCGACGCGATCCGCCAGGCCGTCCACCCCGAGCAGTTCGCCGCGCTCTACGAGGACATCGAGACCTCGAACCCGCGCTGGAACGCCATCGAGACGACCGACAGCGCCGTCTACGACTGGCAGGACGACTCGACGTACATCCAGGAGCCGCCCTTCTTCCAGGACCTCAGCGTCGACGCGGCGCCCATCGCGGCCATCTCGGGCGCGCGCGTCCTGGCGTTGCTCGGCGACTCGGTCACGACGGACCACATCTCGCCCGCCGGCGCCATCCCGGCGTCCGAGCCCGCGGGCCAGTTCCTGCGCGCGGCTGGCGTCGAGCCCAAGGACTTCAACTCGTTCGGCTCGCGCCGCGGCAACGACCGCGTGATGACGCGCGGCACGTTCGCCAACATCCGCCTCAAGAACCAGCTCGCGCCGGGGACGGAGGGCGGCCACAGCGTCTACCTCCCGACCGGCGAGCCGGGCTTCCTCTACGACGTCGCCGAGCAGTACAAGGCGGACGGGACGCCGCTGCTGGTCATCGGCGGGACGGACTACGGCATGGGCTCCTCGCGCGACTGGGCCGCGAAGGGCACGCAGCTGCTCGGCATCAAGGCCGTCCTGGTGACGTCGTTCGAGCGCATCCACCGCGCCAACCTCGTCGGGATGGGCGTGCTGCCGCTCGTCTTCCGGGACGGCGAGTCGCTGGAGACGTTCGGGCTCGACGGGACCGAGACGTTCGCTGTGCCCGTGGACGACAGCCTCGCCCCGCGCCAGAGCCTCACGCTGGTCGCGACGACTGCGGACGGGACGGCGGTCGACGTGCCGGTCGTGGTCGCGATCAACACGCCGGTCGAGGTCGAGTACTACCGCCACGGCGGCATCCTCAACTACGTCCTCCGCGACTTCCTCAAGGCGCAGCCCGTCGACGCGTAATCAATCGGCGCGACCGCACGGCGCGGCCCGGGCTCCGGCTCGGGCCGCGCCGTGCGGTCGGACCGAACGTTCGGAGGTGGCTCGCCTCGCTCCCTTAATGCCTGATCCGATTTTTGACGCGATCGGCGTGACCGGCACCCACGTACCAGACGTCGTCGCCATGAACGTCTTCGGCTCCGGCGCGGCTGCACCGACACGCCCGAGAGCGACCTCGACCTCGCCGTGCTCGCCGCCCGCCCACTGAGCCCAGTCGTCCGCTCCGATGCCCAGGACGCCGTCGCCGGCCGTTTACGTCGTGACGTCGACCTCGTCGATCGCCGCAGCGCATCGACCGTGATCCAGGCACGCATCGTCTCGACGGGCCACGTCGCGCTCGACGGCCGTCCGGGCGAGCGTGCTCAGTTTGAGACCGTCGCGCTCTCGGCCTACGCGATGCTCAACGAGGAGCGCTCGGGCATCCTCGCCGACATCGCCGCACGCGGGGCCGCCTATGGATGACGTGCTCACCAACAAGGCCGCGACCGTCGAGCGGTGCCTCGGGCGCGTCCGCGAGGACGCCGTGGTCCCGAACCTGCAGCGCGCGGCGCAGGCGTGCATCGACGGCACGATGCACGTCGTCCGCGCAACGTGTCTCGGGCTTCCGCGGACGAGTCGGGACGCCTTCCAGATGCTCGCCGACGCTGGTGACCTCGGCACCGCCCTCGCCGCATCGATGATGCGGACGCTCGGCTTCCGGAACGTGGCCGTGCACGAGTACTGGGCGCTGAACGTGGACGTCGGGCAGGCCGTCGGAACGGATGGGCTCGGCGATCTTGCACAGTTCGCGCGGTGGATGATCGGCCGCGCCGCCGCCTGACCTCCGCTCCGATGCTCGACCTCGTCACACCCGCGCTGATGGCGGCCGTCCGCGCCCAGTACCGCCTGGACTGGCACGGTATCCACGGCGCTGCCCACTGGGGCCGCGTCCTCGACACCGGCCTCGCGCTCGCACCCGAGACCGGCGCCCGGCCGGACGTCGTGACCCTCTTCGCCGTCCTCCACGACGCCTGCCGGCACAACGACCGCCGCGACCCCGAGCACGGCCCGCGCGCCGCCGTCTTCGCCCGCGACCTCCACGCTGCCGGCACGTTCGACCTCGACGCCGCCGGCCTCGAGTTGCTCGTGGCGGCCATCCACGGCCATACGCACGACCACACGCACCCCGACGCGACCGTCCGAACGTGCTACGACGCCGACCGGCTCGACCTGCTCCGCTGCGGCATCGCGCCCGACCCGCGCTACCTCTGCACCGATGCCGGCCGCGATCCGGCGCGCATCGCGTGGGCAAACGCGCGCAGCACAGCCGGCGCCGTCCCGCCCATCGTGGCGGCATGGTGATGTCCGCTGGCCTCCGCACGGGAACGGCACAGGGCGTGACGGGTGAACCGGCCTCACGTGCGCGGCTCCTCATGTCCGACCGTCCTGTCACCCTCGTCACCGGCACGTCGTCCGGCATCGGCCTCGCCACCGCCGTCCGTCTCGCCGGCGCGGGCTACGCCGTCGTCGCGACGATGCGGGACCTCGCCCGCCGCGACGCCCTCGACGCGGCCCGTGCCGACCTGGACGTGCGCCCCCTCGACGTCCAGGATCCGGCGAGCATCGCCGCCTGCGTCGCCGGCGTCGTCGCAGACTATGGGCGCATCGACGTGCTCGTCAACAACGCCGGCGCGGGCTACCTCGGGGCCCTCGAGCAGACGCCCGACGATGCGCTTACGCGGACGATGGACGTCAACTTCACTGGCGTCTGGCGCGTGACCAGGGCCGTTCTGCCGCACATGCGAGCGGCCCGCAGCGGACGCATCGTGACCGTGTCGAGCGTCGGCGGCGTGCTCGGGCAGCCGTTCAACGACGCCTACTGCGCCGCCAAGTTCGCCGTCGAGGGGATGATGGAGAGCCTCGCGCCGGTCGCGCAGCGCTTCGGCATCCACGTCTCGCTCGTCGAGCCCGGCCCGGTCAACACCGGCTTCGTCGAGGCCGTGATGGGGACGACGGACCCGCTGCCGGACGCCCTCGCGGCCGATTACGGCCCTATGCTGGCGTCTTACCTCGACGGCTCGGCGGCCGTCTTCGAGACGATGGGACAGACGCCGGACGACGTTGCCGGCGTCATCCTCGCCACGGTTCAGGCCGCGACGCCCGACGTGCGCGTCCAGACGTCGGACCTCTCGCGCGGCATCGTCGCGCGCGCACACGTGGACCCGACGGGTTGCGCAGGCGTCGCCGCTGCCGGGGCTCGCCTGCCCGACGCCGCCTGAGGCCACGTCGCGACGGAGCGTTCCAGCAGAGGGCGACTCTACTCGAATGGACCGGGCGGGAGTCGGTCCCACGGCTCCGCGCCGCGTCCGCGCGCCTCTCCGTAGTCCTGCAGCTTGCTCATGTAGGCAGCGTCGAACAGCTCGCTCGCCCCTGGCTCGGCGGCCCAGACGTCCGGGATCGCGGCATAGTGAAATTCGACGTTCAGGCCAGGTAGTCCAGCGTTGACGGCCTCGGATACTTCCCACAGCCGCGTCAGCGTCTCCTGCTGGTGGAGGAAGAAGAGCAGGCCCGTCGCGCGGGCGGTCATGGCCGGCGCGCTCGCCGGGTTGACGGTCTGGACGGGCGGAGAGAGAAACAGGTTGACGAGGACGTACATCCGGACCGTCACCGGGGCCGTGTCGCCGCGCGCGCGCAGGGCAGCCGAGACGGCGCGCATGAACTGGAGATCACCCGCGAGCAGGTTCGTCGCGATGCCGCCGTCGATGTGGACGCGGCCGTCGATCTCGACGGGCGGGAACGCGCCGGGAATCGCGGACGACGCGAGCAGCAGCCGGTCGAGGCGCGCCACGCCCGCCGCCGTCGTGTCGGCCTCGCGCGAGACGTCCCACACACGCCCACGGCCGAGGTCGGCGTCGGTCGTGCCGATGAGCAGCTGCCGGCCGTCGGCGAAGCCGCGCTGCATCTGCCCGACGAGGTGCGCATCGTAGACGTCCCCGACCGTCTCGACGAGGCGCCCGACATCGAACAGCCCGCCGGTGCGCCTGAAAATCGCCCCCACGAGATCGCGGCTCGGTGCGATCGAAGCCGGGTCGCGGTAGAGCCCGGCGACGGTCGCTCGAGCCTCCGGCGTGCCGACGAACGCGAACGGCGCGATGAGCGCGCCGGTGCTGATGCCCGTCACGACGTCGAACTCGGGCATGCCGCCGGGGCGCTCGGCCCAGCCCGTGAGAAAGCCGGCCCCGAAGGCGCCGTGCTGTCCGCCGCCCGAGAGCACGAGGATATCGAGCGTCCGGTCGGTCGCAGTCACGCGGGCGGCGAGGCGCTCGGCGACGGCCGTCCGGCTCGCCTCGTAGGCCGTCTGCCGCACCGCGCGCTCGGCGCTGAGCACGGTCGGCGGCGGCGCGACTCGGCGGTTGGCGAGGCAGCCCGGCGCGACGAGCAGGACGAGCACGAGAAACAGCGGGCGCATCAGCAGGCGGTCGGGTGAAGCACGCGTACTCTCCGGCTCGCCTCCGCGATTCCGCCGATGCATCCGTTTTCGCTCATCCTGCCGCTCGTGTCCGTCTTCGTCGGCCTCGCCGTCACGGACGTCGCCAAGAGTCTGCACGTGCTGCTCCGCACCCGGCGGCGCGTGCGGTGGGACGCGCTGCCGCTCGCGGCCGCCTTCATCGCCGTCCTGACGACCTACAACCTGTGGTGGCGGCTGCTCGGCACGGCCGACCCCGCGCCGTTCCTGACGCTCGGCGGCTTCCTCCCGCTCGCGGCCCAGTTGCTCGTCCTGTATCTGCTCTGCGCCGCCGTCCTGCCCGACGCCGTCCCGGACGATGGCCTCGACCTGCGCACGTTCTACGACGACAACGGCCCGTACGTGTGGACGCTGTTCGCGCTCCACATCGCCCTCTTGATCGCGACGCGCGGGTTCCTGTTTCCGGACGCGAGCGTCGGGGCCGGGCGCATCGCGGTGAACGTGGTGGCGCTCGTCGTCGCCGGCGGGCTGGCGCTGGTTCGCGTGCGACGCGTGCACGCCGTGGCGCTCGCAGTCATGTGCGGCCTCGCGCTCGTGGACTGGGCCGGGCTGAGCCTCGCGCCCTGACTACGAGCACCCGAGGTCCCCGTTGGCAGGCGGCGCAAGCACGAGGCGGATGGGCTGGCGACCGCCCGAGCACGTCCCAGTCATGCGCCCATCGCGCCCGATCGTGGTTACACACCTCAGCGTCCGCGCCGCCGTGCGCGCGGACGAGCGGTAGCCGGGCAGCTCGAACGTCATCCGGCCGCGGCTGTACGCCGCCGTCTCGGTTCGCACGGTTCGCCCGCCAGACGTGAAATCGACGGAGAAGCCGGTCGCGCAGCGCTCGATGGCGGCCGTCGCCGGGCGCGAGGTGCGGCCGTCGACGACCGTGCCGGTCCATGTGCCCGATGCGAGCATCTGCGCCCGCGCGGGCGCGGCGACGGCGAGCAGGGCGAGAATCAGAGCGAGGCGCATCGGTGGACCGGGTGGGCGTCCGCCAAACCTAGCGCAACCGGCTGGCCAGATCGTCCGGCACCACAACGGGCTCGCGCGGCACCCGCGACCAGTCCCACGACGCCGCGAGCCCCTCCAGCGACGTCGCCTCTTGCCCGAGCAGGCCAGCCAGCCAGCCGACGAGCGCCTCAGGCGTCACGCCCGCCTCGAACAGTGCATCGACGGAAAGCGCCCCGTCGCGCTTGGAGAGTTTGTCGCCCGACGCTGCCACGAGCAGCGGGACGTGCGCATATGATGGGACCGATGCTCCGAGTGCGCCGAGCAGTTGGATCTGCCGCGCGGTCGATCCGAGCAGGTCGGCTCCACGGACGACCTCGGTCACGCCCTGCGCTACGTCGTCCACGACGACCGCGAGTTGGTACGCGACCACGCCGTCCCGGCGCCTGAGCACCATGTCGCCGACTGTTGACGCCACGTTTTCGACGATCTCGCCCTGCACGAGGTCCGTGAACCGGACGTCGCCGGGCGCTACAAGGAAGCGGACGGCCGCATCCTCGACCGACCCGAGCGCATCGGGCGTGATTGGCGGCGTGCGCCAGTCGGAGGGGTAGGGAGGACCGTCCGGACCATGCGGCGCGGATGCCAGACCGGCGAGGTCGCGGCGCGAGCGGCGGCACGCGAACACTCGCCCCGACGCCGCGAGGTGAACGAGTGCGGCATCGTACAGGTCGCCGCGCGCGGACTGCCGCACGACCGGGCCGTCCCACTCCAAACCGAGCCGGCGGAGTGCGGCCAGCTGCCGATCGGACGCGCCCGGCACGACGCGCGGCCCGTCGATGTCCTCGATGCGCACGATGAAGCGTCCGCCCCGAGACCGCGCCGAGGCCCACGCGGCCAGTGAGGCCAGCGCGCTCCCGACATGCAGGTCGCCGGTCGGGCTCGGCGCAAAGCGGCCGACCGGCGTCACGGTCGTCCCAGGATCTCGCGGATCGCCCTTTCGCGGTAGGCGAAGATGCGCGCGAGTTGCCACCGGACCACCGGGGCCGCGATCTCGCCGAGCGGCGCGAGCGGGAGCGCCCACAGAACGGTGTCGTCGATGTGCGTGCCCGGCGTCCCGTCCGGCAGCGTCACGTCCGTGAAGCGGTGCGTGTGGTGCCAGACGGCGTACGGACCGCGCCGCTGCTCGTCGACGAACAAACGGTCGGGTTGCCAGCGCGAGATCTCGGTCGTCCACCCGAACGGGACGCCGAACAGGTGGAGGCGGTAGCGCAGCATCGCGCCCTGACGGATGCCGTCGGCTGGGGCCTCGGCGATAGCGAACCGGAGCTCGGGCGGCGTGATGCGCCCGAGGTTCTCTGCGGCGGCGAAGAAGGCGAAGACCTCGGCGCGCGGCCGCGCGAGCGTCATCGCCGTGTGCAGCGTGTGGAGGCGGGGCATCGGGGCGGGGGAGCGAGGACTCGGTACGGTCCCGGTGCAGATGCGTGTTCCGTCCCCTACCTTCGGCCGCGTCCAACTCAGCCCCGCCATGCTCCGCCGCTCCGTCCTCCTCCTCGCGCTCCTCGCGTCGCCGCTCGCGGCGCAGACCATCCCCGGCCTCGACGGCCCCGGCATGGACCCGACCGTCCGCCCCGGCGACGACTTTTTCCGCTACGCGAACGGCGCGTGGGTCCGCACCACGACGATCCCGGCGGACCGCAGCTCGTACGGCTCGTTCAACATCGCCGCCGAGAGCGCGTCGGCCGCCGTCAACGCGGTCGTCCACGACGCGACGATGGCCCCGGCCGGGACCGACCTGCGCCGCGCCGGCGATTTCTACACCGCCTTCCGCGACACGGTCGCCACCGAGGCCGCCGGCCTCGCGCCGCTCCGCCGCGACCTCGCTCACGTCGATGCCATCGACAGCCGGCAGGCGCTCGCCCGGTACGTCGGCGCCACACTCCGCGCCGACGTCGACGTCATCAACGACGGCGCGCTGCACACGGACAACCTGTTCGGGCTGTGGGTGGACCAGGACTTCAACGACCCGACGCGCAACGCGGCTGCCCTGCTCCAGGGCGGTATCGCCCTCCCGGACCGCGCCTACTACCTCGACCCGTCGCCCGCGATGGCCGAGATCCGCACCGCCTACCGCGCCCACGTCGCCCGGATGCTGACGCTGGCTGGCCTCTCGAACGGTGACGCCATGGCCGACTCGGTCGTCGCCCTCGAGACGCGCATCGCGGCGACGCACGCCATTCAGGAGGACACGTGGGACCCGACGAAGGGCAACACGCACTGGTCGCAGGCCGATTTCCAGACGCACGCGCCCGGCCTCGACTGGCCTGTCTTCTTCGCCGCCGCCGGCCTCGCCGGCGTCGACACGCTCGTCGCGTGGCAACCCGCCGCGATCACGGGCATCTCGCGCCTCGCCGCATCGGCGCCGCTGGCGTCCTGGAAAGCGCTGCTCACGTATCACGCCATCGAGCACCGAGCATCCGTCTTGCCCGGCGCCTTCGACCGCGAGGCGTTCGCCTTCTTCGCGCACACGCTCTCGGGCGTCCCGCAGCAGGCCGCGCGCGAGTCGCGCGCCGTGACGGCAGCGAGCACGGCGCTCGGCTTCGCCGGCGGGCGGGCGTACGTGGAGCGCGACTTCTCACCGGCCGCCAAGACGCGCGCCGAGGCGATGGTGCGCGGGATCGTCGCCGCCTTCGACGCCCGCAT
>JBBSUZ010000135.1:0-8340 GCA_038233965.1 Rhodothermales bacterium
ACGCTGGACCTCGCCGCGCTCGTGGCCGGGACCAAGTACCGCGGCCAGTTCGAGGAGCGCATGAAGGCCGTCATGACGGAGCTCGAGAAGAACCAGGACGTCATCCTGTTCATCGACGAGCTCCACACGCTCGTCGGCGCCGGCGGCGCCTCGGGCTCGCTCGACGCGTCCAACATGTTCAAGCCGGCGCTCGCGCGCGGCGAGATCCAGTGCATCGGCGCGACGACGCTCGACGAGTACCGCCAGTACATCGAGAAGGACGGCGCGCTCGACCGCCGCTTCCAGAAGATCCTCGTCGAGCCGGCCACGCCGGACGAGGCCATCGAGATCCTGACGCAGATCCAGGGCAAGTACGAGGAGCACCACAACGTGACCTACAACGCCGGGACGATCGAGCAGGCCGTGAAGCTCTCCGAGCGCTACATCACGGACAAGCACCTCCCCGACAAGGCCATCGACGTGATGGATGAGGCCGGCGCGCGCGTCCACCTCGCCAACATCAAGGTGCCGCAGGAGGTCGTGACGCTCGAGGAGGAGATCGAGAAGGTCCGCGAGGAGAAGGACAACGTCGTCAAGTCGCAGAAATTCGAGGAGGCGGCCCAGCTCCGCGACCGCGAGAAGCGCCTCCGCGAGGAGCTCGAGAACGTCAAGGAGGAGTGGGAGCGCCAGGCCGAGACCGAGACGTACCCCGTCACCGAGTCCGACATCGCGGCCGTCGTGGCCATGATGACCGGCGTGCCCGTAGACCGCGTCGAGACGGCCGAGGGCGCCAAGTTGCTCAACATGGAGACCGAGCTCAAGGGCACGGTCATCGGGCAGGACGACGCCATCGTCAAGCTCGCGCGCTCGATCCGGCGCACGCGCGCCGGGCTCAAGGACCCCAAGCGCCCGATCGGCTCCTTCATCTTCCTCGGCCCGACGGGCGTTGGCAAGACGGAGCTCGCCAAGCGGCTGACCGAGTACCTGTTCGACTCGCAGGACGCGCTCATCCGCATCGACATGTCCGAGTACATGGAGAAGTTCTCCGTGTCGCGGCTCGTCGGCGCGCCTCCCGGCTACGTCGGCTACGAGGAGGGCGGCCAGCTCACCGAGAAGGTGCGGCGCAAGCCGTACTCGGTGATCCTGCTCGACGAGATCGAGAAGGCGCACCCGGACGTGTTCAACATCCTGCTCCAGGTGCTCGACGACGGCATCCTCACCGATGGTCTGGGACGGCGTGTTGACTTCCGGAACACGATCATCATCATGACCTCGAACGTCGGGGCGCGGGACATCAAGAACTTGGGCAAGGGCATCGGCTTCTCGATGTCGGCCGAGACCTACGACTACACCAAGATGAAGTCGACGGTCGAGGACGCGCTGAAGCGGGTCTTCAACCCGGAGTTCCTCAACCGCATCGACGACGTCATCGTCTTCCACCCGCTCGAGAAGAAGGACATCTTCCAGATCATCGACGTGATGAAGGCGGACCTCTTCGCGCGCGTCGCCGAGCTCGGCATCACGATCGACATCTCGGAGTCGGCCAAGGAGTTCCTCGTCGACAAGGGCTTCGACCCGGCCTTCGGCGCGCGCCCGCTGCGCCGCGCGATCCAGCGCTACGTCGAAGACCCGATGGCAGAGGCCATCCTCACCCACGACCTGGGCGAGGGCGCCAAGATCTCCGTCGACCGCAAGGAGGGCGCCGACGAGCTGTCGTTCAAGACGCGCAAGGCGCGGAAGAAGAAGGACGCCGAGACGCCGGACGGCCCGGACGCCGAGGCGGAGACGCCGACGGAGGACGCCGAGTGAGTCCGGCGGCCAGTCCGTCCCCTCTGGCCAGATAACAGCGCGCCCCGCCCGACGAGAGTCAGGCGGGGCGCGCTGCCGTTCGGCTATCCGTGTTACTCGGTCGTCGTCGCGCCGCCCGGGTTGACCTGGACGTTGACGTCCGGGCTGTCGCCGCCCGCCGTCGGGACGACGCCCTTCTGGATGACGAAGAACCAGACGAGCGCGAGGATCGCGAGGATCGCGATGACGGCGACGACGGCGGTGGAGCTGCCGGAGCGAGACGTAGAGTCGGCCATGGGAATCAGAGGGTGGTGAAGCTCCCGAGGAGCGGGATTCCGCCTTATAGGCCGTCACGTCCCGTTGGGTCCCGTCCCCCCGAAACGCACAACGCCGGCGCTCGGGGTGGAGCGCCGGCGTTCGCCGTGTAGACCGGAGCAGTCGGCTCAGCGCGTGAGCGCGACCGAGCGCGTCGCCGTGGCGCCGCGGCCGTCCGTGGCGCGAATGAGGTAGAGGCCGGGCGGCAGCTGGTTCGCGTTGAGGCTCAGCGCGTACGTGCCGGCGCGGAGCTGGCCGTCCTGCAGGAGCGCCACGCGGCGGCCGAGCGCGTCGTGGACGGAGACCGTGATCTGGTCGCCCTCCTCGAGGGTCAGCTCGAAGCGCGTCGCAGACGTGAACGGGTTCGGGCGCGGAGCGGACAGGCCGAAGGGCCGGCCGGCGTCGCGGACGAACTCGAGGCGGACGAGCGGGTCCGGCGAGGCCGCATCGCGGGTGACGGCGCCCGCGCTGAGCGGGGCGGCGAGGACGGCAGCGAGCAGAAGGGCGTGGCGAAAGCGCATGGGACGGGGGAGATCCGGGGGCAAGATCGGCGTTTGGCTGGGCCGAAACAAGCGCGGCGGCAGATTGAAGCGTGATGCCCTCACAACGCTGCATCTTCGGCGCTTGTTGCGTGCGCGGGGCACGTCTCCGTGCCCCGATTCGTCAGCGCGTGCGGGCGTCCTGCGTCATGGCCGGCGTGAGCGCGCTCCGCCGCTCGCCGACGCCGAACACGCGTGCCACGAGCGCGAGCGTCGCGCCTGCCACGAAGCCGCCGACGTGCGCGCCGTACGCGATCCCGCCCGTCTCCTCGGTCGGCGCGACGGCGCCGAAGCCGTTGAGGTACTGGGTCGCGATCCACAGCCCGAGCACGAGGAAGGCGGGCAGCGACACGACCACGAACAGCACGATGACGTGGACACGGTTGCGAGGGAAGAGCACGAGGTACGCCCCGAGCACGCCCGAGATGGCGCCGGACGCCCCGAGGTTCGGGATCAGTCCGTTGGGATCCATCCACACCTGCACGAGCGTCGCCACGATGCCCGCGCCGAGGTAGAACAGCAGGAACGGGCCCGACCCGAAGCGGTGCTCGACGTTGTCGCCGAAAATCCAGAGGTAGAGCAGGTTGCCGCCGAGGTGGCCCCACCCACCGTGCATGAACATCGCCGTGATCACGGTGAGGAAGATCAGCGGCGCCGGGCCGGGGCCGGGGCGCTGCGGAATGTCCTCGGGCGTCCGCACCTCGGCCGCCGGATCCTCAAACGGCAGCGGGCGCGCGTTGACGAGGTCCATGCCCGTCGTCATCTCGCGCGGGATGACACTCCAGCCGTACGTGACGGCGGGGTCGGCGAGCTGGAGCCCGAACACGGCGACGTTCAGAATGACGAGCACGAGCGTCACGACCGCACGCCCCGAGAGCGCGCGGTCGTCGTCTCCGATCGGGAACAGCATCAGGCGTCGGGCAGCGCGCTACCGGGGGCGATGTACTCGCCGGTCGGCTTCTCGTCCGAGTCGTCGAAGGCGGCCGTCGCGGCGATGTCCTTGAGGTCGGCCGCGCCGCCGCGGTCGGCGTCCACGACGACGTTCTGGTCGTCGATCTCGCGCTCGACGATCACCTGAAGGCGCATGAAGTCCTCGGAGGCGCCGCCGGGGCCGGCCTCCTCGCCCGAGAGCATGACGGTCTGGATGACGCGCCAGCCGTCGCCGATCTTGGCCCCGATCTGCTGCATGCGCGCCTCGTCGTCGGCGTCGGCGTTCACGGAAACGATGAGGGTCTGCTGTTCGGTCGTCATCTTCGAGTGGGTCTGGGAAGGGGCTGCGGTGAACGCGGGTGGGTCGCGCCGGTTCGGCCGGGCTGCGCTACGTTATGCCTCTCCCCTGCCGCCCCGCCGATGCGCCCGTTGCTTCTCCTCGCCGTCGCGCTGCTCCTCCCCCCGGCCGCGCACGCACAGGGCGTCCCGCCGACAGGTAGCACGGTCGCCTCGGGCGGCGGGCCGGGCGGCGACATCGGCGAGGCCATCGCCGTGGACGACATCCTGGGCGAGACGGTCGTCGTGGGCACGTTCGAGCAGACGGCGACGTTCGGCGGCGTCTCCGTCACGTCGGCCGACGCACCGGCCGCGCGCAGCGACGCCTTCGTCGTCAAGTACGACCGCGACGGCACGGCGCTCTGGGCGCGGCGCATGGGCACGGGCGTCTTCAACGACTTCGGGGCCGGCGTCGCGATCGAGTCGCGCAGCTTCAGCGGCGGCGGAAACGTCTACGTCTCGGGCTACTTCACCGGCATCGCGACGTTCGACGGCGGGGCCAACCCGGCCATCGAACTCACGACGCGCAACGACTTCGACGCCTTCCTCGCGGCCTACTCCGGCGATGGCGACCTGCTCTGGGTCGAGCAGGCAGGAGGTGCGGAGCAGGACACGGGCCGCGGCGTCGCAGTCGGTGACGGCGGCCGCGTTTTCTGGACCGGCTCGTTTACCGGCACCGCGACGTGGGGCACAGGCGCGGCGGCGCAGACGCGGACGAGCGCGGGCAGCTCGGACGGATTCCTCGCCCGCTACCACCCCGACGGCACGCTCGAACGTCTCCTGACGGTCGGCGGAAGCGAGGGCGACGACCTCCGGGGCGTCGCCACCGTCGTGCCCTTCGGCGGGAGCTTCCTCTTCGTGACGGGCACCTTCCGGGGCGTCGCGCGCTTTGGCCCACGCGTCCTCCAGAGCCGCGGCCTCTCGGACGTCGCCGTGGTGGGCGTGACCGAGGAGTGCTTCGTCGCATGGGCGCAGGGCGTCGGTGGGTCTGGCAATGACTACGCGCGCGGCGTCGCGGCATCCTATACCGGCCGCGTTGGCGCCGCCGGGTCGTTCGAGAACGACATGCTCGTCGGGCAGGACGTGCTCACGAGCGCCGGCTTCTCGGACGCGTTCCTCGGCGTGTTCGAGAATGACGGGACGCCGGTCACCGGCTTCCGCGGCGGCGGAGCGGGCTTCGACATCGCCACCGGCGTCGCGGCGTCGCCCTACGTCCCGATCCCTGTCCGCGGCGGCACACCCGCCGACCCCGTCTTCGCGCTGACGGGTTACATCGACGGGCCGAGCACGTTCGGCGCGACGGCCGTCGCGGCGCAGGGCGTGGATGCCTTCGCAGCCCTCTACCGGGACGTGTCCTCGCTCCCGCCCGTCCAGGTCGACGTGCTCCGGATCGGCGGGACGAACTCGGACCGCGGCGCGGGCGTCGCCATCGGAGGCTTCCCGCAGACGCTCGCGCTGACGGGGAATTTCCGCGACCAGCTCCCGTTCGCCGGCAGCACCGCGACGAGCGCCGGCGGCAACGACGTCTTCGTCGCTCGCGTCCCGCTCTGCCCGACGTACTCCTGCTTCACCGTGGACGGCGAGGCGGACCCCGAGGCCGCAACCTCCACGCTGTCCGTGTCTCCGAACCCATCGCGGCGCCCGACCGTGACGCTGCGCCTGAATGCGCCTGCGGACCTGACGGTTGAGGTTGTGGACGTGCTCGGGCGCGTCGTGGCCGTCCTGTACCGTGGGGCGCTGCCAGCCGGCGAGACTCGGCTCGCGGCCGGCCCCCGCACTCCGGGCACCTACGTCGTGCGCGCGGGGGGCATCTCAGCGCCGTTCGTAGTCGTCCGCTGACGCCAGAGGCGTGTGATTGTGAAGACACGCGAGAGAGCGACGGCGCGTGACGCGCGCCCCGCCGGCGCCGTATCTTGGGCCAACGCTCGCGGGACTAGCTCAGTTGGTAGAGCGCAACCTTGCCAAGGTTGAGGTCGCCGGTTCGAGTCCGGTGTCCCGCTCGATGAAAAACGGCCCTCTCCAATGCGGAGGGGGCCGTTTTTCGTGGTGGGAGCAGGCGGCCCGCGCGGACGCCGGTCATGCCGGGACGTCGACGGGGGCGGAGGTCACGACGACCTCGAAGTCGGCGGTCACCTCGAAGGCGACGGGTGCGGACGGGGCGACGGCCTCGACGTCGAAGGCGGGCATCGTGCCGACCGGGAGGCCGGCCTGCATCGCGACCTCGGCGACATCGGCAGCAGGGCTCGCCTTGGAGACGCTGGTGACGGCGAAGGCCGGCAGGAGCAGGAGCAGGGCGAGGAGGAGGACGCTGTGGAGCGTGGTTTCGGCGGCGTTCATCGGAGCAGAGCGAATCGGTGGGGCAGGCGGCCGGCGCATCTGCCGGTGTCTGCCCTATCGACGGCCGCACATATCAGCCTGGTTACAGCCCCGAATGCCCTTCTCGCACGAGTCTGCCCGTGGGACCAGCAGGCGCGATCTTTCCCGCTCCGATTCTCTCCGCCTTCGTCGCGCTCGGGCTGAGTCCGTAGATGTGTACCCGCACCCGCCGATGCCGCGCCTCGCCGTCTACGCCGTCTCACTCCTCGCGTTCTGGGCCGCGGCACGCCCGGCGCACGCGCAGGCCGACACCACGACGACGGCGTTCCGCAGTGTCGCCGGACGCTTCTCAGTCCGCTATCCGGCGACGTGGACCCGGCTCGATGTGGGAGACAGCACGGCGCTCGCCGTCCGCTACGTGGACGTCTCGCGCCGCACGACCGTCGTGTTTACCGCTGCCGCGCGCCCGGCGGGCGGCTCGTCGACGCGGGAGATCTTCGACAGCCTCGACGACCCCGACCTGCGCCAGATCTTTCTCGACGGCCTTGCCGGGCGCGGCCACGCGCACGAGCGCGAGCGGCGACTGGAGGTCGATTCGGTCGCGGCGGACACGCTGGCCGGTCAGTTCGCGATCCGCACCGCACTCACGGTCGTCGACGCGGAGCGCGGGGGGACGACCGAGGTCGTCGCGTACGTGGTCGACGCGCCGGACCGCGCGTCGTACGTGACGCTCCTGTGCTTCAGCCCGGTGGGGAGCGGCCTGATGGCGGGCTGCGAGGCGACCGTTCGCCGCCTCGCGTTTCCGCGCCGTTCGCGCCGGCGGCGTTAGCGCGCGAAGCAGGTCTGGCCGGCGAAGAGGTGCTCGACGCGCGCGCTGTCGGCACTCATTATGCCCGCGACGTAACCGCCGTCGGCGTCGGGCTCGCCGAGCATGAACTCGCCGTCGAGCGTCGAGCCGTCGACCATGGCGAAGGTCGAGTCCGTCATCTGCGTCATGTCTCGCGGAGCGCCGAGTTGGACGCCCGAAGCTGTCTGAATGCGCTCGTCGTCGCCCTGCCCTTCCCACCCGACGACGGTCCCGTCGGTCGAGATGTTGAGCGAGACGCCGTTGCTCCACGTCAGCGTGTGCATGCCCGGGTCGGCCCCGCACGACTCCGGGGTGGACTCCTCGGGCGCGCCGAAGAAGGGCGTCAGCGCGGCGACGGCGGCGGCGCGAGGCATGCCGAAGGCGACCTCGGTGGTCGCGCCGTCCGCCCCGAGAACGGTGAGTCCGCGCGGGCCGCCCTGGACCGCCTCATAGCTGGCGGCGGTCGCGGACGTGTCCGCGGCGGGTGCGTCGGCGGTCGGCGTGGCGGGCTCGGTCGAGGTCTGACAGCCGGCGACGAGAAGCGTCGAGAGGGCGAGAAGGCGAATCTGCATGTGCGCGAGGGTGTGGACTCAGGATCCGGGAGAGACTGCCATGAACGGCGGGACGGCGGGAGAATAGGAATGGGAGCCTCACCCGTTAGCCGATGTCCGAAACGGACCGTACGTCCGACCAGCTCGGTGAGCCCGAGCACAGATCCTGGGAACGGGCGGCGTCTCGCAGCGCGTGGCCTGCGGCAACCGACCGAGCACGCCCGGTGCGCCGGGCGTCCAGACGTGAGACGCCGGACGGAACAGAGACGCGACAGGGAACGATCTTGACACATCCACCTCGCCTGAATGCGCCGCGTCCGTCCACCGGGCGGCGTTTGCAGGGCGGCCGTCCTCTCTCTCCCCTTTCGCGATGCGCGTCCTCCTGCTCTCCGCCGCCGTCCTGTTCGCGCTGCCCGCCGCCGCTCAGATCCGCATTCTGCCCGCGCCCGGCGCGCTCGCCGTCACCGGCGGCACGGCCGGAGAAGCCATGCGCGTCACGACGCAGGAGGCCGTCTCGGGCCAGCGCCAGCGGCTCTCGCAGCGCTACCGCGGCATCACGGTCAACCGCAGCCGGCGCGCGTCGTCGCGGACGTCCGGCGGCTTCGCGTCGGGCAACGTCGTGATGCCGGCGCTGCGGACGCCGCAGGCGAGCTACGTACGCCGCGGAGGGTCTGCCTTCCGCGTCGTCCGCAGCAACCGCTGATCTCAGCGGCCCGCCTCGGCGAGCGCGTCGAGGACG
>JBBSUZ010000136.1:0-8323 GCA_038233965.1 Rhodothermales bacterium
CCGACGAGCAGGATCGTCCGGTACGCGCCCGTCCGGATAAACTGCTCGGCGGTGACGAGGCCGTAGACGAAGCCCGTGCAGCCGACCATGAGCGTCATCGCGCCCGCGCGGCTCGCGCCGACGCGGTGCTGGACCTGGCTCGAGACCGGCGGCGTGAGGTAGTCCGGGCTCGACGTCGCGACGAGCACGAGGTCGATCTCGTCGCCGGCGACGCCCGCCTTCTCCATCGCGATCCGCGCGGCCTCGACGCAGAGGTCGGACGTCGCCTGGCTCTCGTCGGCGAAGTGGCGCTCGCGGATGCCCGACCGTGACCGGATCCACTCGTCGCTGGTGTCGACGAGCTGCGCGAGGTCGTCGTTGGTGACGACGCGCTCGGGGACGTAGTGGCCCCAGCCGATGAGGGAGGCGTGGAGGTCGGTCATGACGGCATGAGGTGGGGGCGCTGCTAGAAACTACGCAGCAGGCCGGCGCGGGCGACGGCGGCAAGAGGACGGGATCGCCGGGCGTCAGGGACGAAACCGGCCGGTCTCGAGAAAGTGGAGCGTCAGCGCGATGACGTCGGGTGCGCGCATGATGAGCGCGTGCGTCCGCGCGACGACGGCCGTGTCGGCGACGCCGGGCGTCGAGAGGGCGCTCGCGACCGAGACGAGGCCGTCGTTGTCGCCGGGGAAGGCGCGACCGAAGGGGACGAGCCGCCGCGTCCCCGCGATGACGCCCGCCTCGATGCCACGGACGGGCCCGAGGCCGTTCGGGACGCTCCCGCCGGCCGTCGTCAGCTCGGCGAGGACGGGCCCGAGCACGGCGCGGACCGGCCGGAGGCCGTGGAACGCGTCGGCGATTTCGGAGCCGCCGTGCGGCGGGGCGAGGAAGACGGCGCGCGAGCCCGTCGGCAGCGCGTTCCCGGCGTCGAAGCGCGCCGCCGCGGCGGCGCGCACGAGCACGCCGCCGAGCGAGTGCGTCACGGCGTGGACGCGCTCGGCCCCGCCGTCGAGCGCCTCCTCGAAGGCAGGCGCGACGTGGTGCTCGATGAGGTCCGCCGCGCCGTGGCCCGTCGACGGATAGGGGACGACGACCGGCGCGTAGCCCGCCGCGGCGAGCGCCCGCGCCATCGGCAGCATCGACGACGCGCGGCGGCCGAGGCCGTGGAAGAGCAGGACGGGATCGGGCACTGGGGAGGGTTGAGAGGTGGAAGGGCTGAGAGGTTGAAAGGAGAATGCGTCTCACAGCGCAGCCTTTTCCCTCTCAACCTCTCAACCCTGAAACCTCATCTACCTGTTGCGGCCGAACTTCTCGTGCGACGACACCCAGTCGTTGGACGAGATGGCCGAGCCGAGCGAGATCTCGCCCGCGAGCACGACGCCCGCGATGATCTCGGCGAGCTTTTTCGCCTTGTCCTTCCCGACGCAGCCGAGCATCGCGAGGCACTCGCGCTGCGTCGCGAGCCCCGTCCCGCCGCCGTGCGTGGCGATGATGAGGCTCGGAATCGTGATCGACATGAACAGCGCGTCGTCCGGCGTGTGCTCGACGTAGAGGATGGCCGCGCTCGACTCCGAGACGTTGGCGACGTCCTGCCCGGTCGCGATGAACATGGCCGTGATGCCGTTCGGCGAGTGGAGGCCGTTGTTGTTGGCGCCCGAGAGCAGCGACCCGATGCCCGCCGCGACGCCCCAGTGGTACGCCAGCCCGGCCGGCTCGACGCGCATCACCTGCCGCAGCACGTCGCCGGGGATGTGACACTCGGCCGTGACGCGCTTGCCGCGCGTGCGCATGATGTTGACCATCGACGCCTTCTTATCCGTCGCGAAGTTGGACTCGAGGTAGAAGCGCCGGATCTCGGTGTGCGTGTCGAGGATCCACGAGCACGCCGCGAAGGTCGCCCGGCCGACCATGTTCTGGCCCGCCGCGTCGCCGGTCGAGAAGTTGAAGCGGCAGAAGGCGAAGTGGTTCGAGAGGTACGTGTCGATGTTGAGCAGCTTGCCGACGGACGTCGTGGACTCGGCCTGCGCCCGGATCTCGTCGATGTTCTCGTCGAGCCACGTCCGGAAGTCGCGGGCCTCGCGGGCGGTCTCGAAGATGAAGACCGGCGCGCGCTGCATCTGGTCGTCCGAGACGGTGCAGGTGACGCCGCCGGAGAGGTTGAGCACCTTCATCCCGCGGTTGTAGCTCGCGACGAGCGTGCCCTCGGTCGTCGCCATCGGGATGATGAAGTCGCCTTTGGCGTGCTCGCCGTTGACGGTCAGCGGGCCGGCGATGCCGAGCGGGATCTGGGCGACGCCCGTGAACGCCTCGACGTTGCCCGTGAGGCCGTGCGGGTCGAACGAGTAGCTCTTGATGTGCTCGAACGTCGCGCCCGAGTACTGCTCGGCGAAGTGCTGCCGCGCCGCGATGGCCTCGGGCGAGTAGTCGTCGTCGGTGTCGCGCGGGACGCGCGTCAGGTCCGGCCGCGCGGCCTGGATCGAGTCCTTGACGTCGAACTCCATCTCGCCCATGCCGTCGATCTCGAAACGGAGCGCGATCTCGTGGACGCCCTCGCCCGCCTCGACGCCCGGCACGTGGACCGTCACCACGCAGCGCATCGGGAACTGAAGGGGGCTCGTCGTCGAGACGCTCGTCGCAGGGACGGGCGCGGCGTCGTCGAGCGAGAGCGAGATCTGGTCGGCCCGCACCTCGGTCCCGTCGATCGTCACGCTCGAGAGGCCCGTCAGCGCCGTGTCCATGAGCCGGTTCTTGAGGCTGAACAGGACGCCGTCGTCGGTCGGCGTGAGCGAGCCGTTGGTGTAGAGCTGCCGGAGGACGAGGGACGGGATTTTCATGACGGCGGAGTCGGGAAGGTCCTGTGAAGCTACGATGGACCCGCGTAGCCGACCGGCCCCACCTCCCGGCCCATCCGGACGTGCGGGCCGACGCCGGGCACGTCGAACGCGTCTCCTGCCTGCGTCCACCCGAGGCGCGCGTAGAAGCCGGCCGCGGTCGTCCGGGCGTTGCACCACACGAACGCGCCGCCCCGGTCCGCGACGGCCGTCAGGCACGCCGCGAGCACGTCCGCCCCGACGCCCGTCCCGCGGACGGCCTCGGCCGTCGCCATGCCGCGGAGCTGCCACGCCATGCCAGCCGGGACGCTCGCGAAGACGCCGGCCGGCGGGTCGTGCAAATAAATCGTGGCCACGCCGACGACCGCGCCGTCCTGCTCGGCGGCGACGTGGACGGCGCGGTCGTCCGTCCAGCCGTCGGCGTCGAACGTGAGCAGGCGGCCTGCAGGCCCGTCGGGGCGGAGGAGGCGGGTCCGGAGCGGGCGGACGTGCTCGGCAGGGGCGAGGCGGATCATCGCGCAGGCCCATCGGGGGGCGTCGGGGAAAGCCGGACAACGCGCGCGGCCGGATCCGGCTCCGCGCCCGCGCCGTCTCGGCCGGCATGACCCAGGACCTCCGCGACAAAGCCCTCGTCGCCCACGACCGCCTCTGCGCCGCGTACGGCTGCCCCGTCCCGTTCTTCTCGGACAAGGACCCGCTCTCGGAGCTCGTCTCGGCGATGCTCTCGCACCGGACCAAGAACGCCGACTCGCACCGCGCCTACCAGCAGCTGCGCGCCCGATTCCCGACGTGGGAAGACGTCCGCGACGCGGACACGGCCGAGGTCGAGGCGGCGGTCGCGCCGTGCACGTGGCCCGAGCAGAAGGCGCCGCGCGTCCAGGCCGTCCTGCGCGGCATCACGGACGCGCCCGAGGCGGCGGGCGTGCTGTCGCTGGACTTTCTCGCGGGGTGGGACGCCCTCCGCGCGCGGCGCTGGCTGCAGGCGTTCCCCGGCGTCGGCCCGAAGACCAGTGCCGCCGTGCTGCTGTTCTCGCGCCTGCGCGTGGCCGCATTGCCCGTCGACAGCCACCACCACCGCGTCGCGCAGCGGCTCGGGCTCATCCCGGCATCGATGGCGGTCGGACCGAGCCACGACGCGCTCGCCAACCTCCTGCCGCCCGAGTGGGACGCGCAGACTGTCTACGACGACCACGAGGTGCTGATGCTGCACGGGCAGACGTGCTGCTTCTGGCGGGCGCCCGCCTGCGGCCGCTGCCCCGTCTACGACCTCTGTGTCTGGCCCGGGAAGACGCCTCGGGCGGAGGATTCAGGGACCGGCTGAGTTTAGAACCGTCCGGCGCGGCCGATTCCATCCGCATGCGCCTCCGACTTCTCCTCGCCCTGCTCGTGCTCTGCGCCCTCGCCCTGCCGGCGCGCGCACAGCAACTTCCCGTGAGCCGGTACGGGCTCGCCGAGGGCCTGCCGCAGATGCAGGTCTCGGCGGTCGCCGAAGATCCGCTCGGCTACGTCTGGGTCGGCACCCACGGCGGCGTCGCCCGGTTCGACGGCACCACGTTCGAGACGTTCACCGTCGCCGACGGCCTGCCCGGCAACACGGTCACCGCGCTCGGCAGCGGGCCCGGCGGCGAGATGTGGGTCGCGACGTCCAACGGAACCGCCCTGCGCCGGCGCGGCCGCTTCGTCCCGGTCGGCGGAGCGGCACTGGTCGGGACGACGGCGCTGGCGTCGGACGGAGCGCGCATGTGGGCCATCCGGGGCAGCCGCCTCGTGTCCGTCACCGGCACGCAGGTCCGGTCGTGGTCCCAGGCAGACGGGCTCCCGAGCGACTCCGTGCTCGCCATCGCGGCGGCCGGCGGGACGGCATGGGTCTCGACCACCGGCGGGCTCGCGCGCGTGCGGGACGGGCGCGTCGAGCGGGTCGGGCTGCCGGCCGGGAGCACGCCGCCGCGCGCGCTCGCCGCGGCGCCGGGCGGCGCCTGGGGCCTGATGCCGAGCGGCCTGCTGCACGTCTTGGGCGACCGCGCCGAGGTCCGCCGGTTCACCAGCGCCGAGCGCGTCGCGCCGGGTGGGCGGATCGTCGTGGACCCGCGCGGCCGCGTGTGGGTCGGCGACCGTGCGGGGGCGGTGTGGCGCTTCGACGGGCGCACGCGCGGCATCCCGCTGCAGGCGCACTTCGGGGGCGAGAGCGGCATTCCCCACGCTGTCATCGACGCCCTGCACGTCGGGGCGGCGGGCGAGGTCTGGGGCGGCGGCGGCACCGCGGGCCTGTGGCGCGTGACGCACGAGGCGTTCGCGCTGTACGACACCACCGACGGGCTCGGCGTCGCCAACGTCTGGGCGACGGCCGTCGCCGGCGACGTGCTCTACGTCGGCACGGACGCCGGGCTGTACCGGCAGACGCCGACCGGCTTCGTCCGCGACGCGCGCGTCCGGCCGGGCGAGGAGGTCCGCTCGCTCCTCACCGCCCGCGACGGGCGCCTGTGGGTCGGGACCGCCCGCGGGCTCCTGACGCCGGCCGGCCTCCGCCTCACGGCGGCGCAGGGGCTGCCGCTCGGCCCGGTCGCGACCCTCGCCGAAAGCCCCGACGGCTCCATCTGGACGGGCTCGACCGGGCTGGGCCGCGTCGCGCCCGACGGCCGGGTGAGCGCGGCCGCGCTGCCCGGCGCCCCGGCGTCGCCGCTCGTCAACTCGCTCACCGTGGACCGCGCGGGCACGCTCTGGGTCGCGGCCGACAACGGCGTCAGCCGCCTCGTCGGCGGCCGCCTCCGGCCCGTCGAGACCGGCCGTGGCGACGCCGTCGTGAACGCGATCGTGCTCGACGGCGACGGGACGCTCTGGGGCGGCTTCTCGGACCACGGCCTCGTCCACTTCACCGCTGCCGGCGGGCGCGTCACGGCGACGCTCCACCCGTTCGCGCCCGGCCTCGACGGCGCGACGCTCTACGCG
This sequence comes from Rhodothermales bacterium, assembly GCA_038233965.1. Classification (GTDB taxonomy): domain Bacteria; phylum Bacteroidota; class Rhodothermia; order Rhodothermales; family Rubricoccaceae; genus DASVSE01. Next base: position 5,757 of record JBBSUZ010000136.1, read on the forward strand.
CTCACGCCCGCGCCCGACGGCCGCCTCTGGGCCGGCACGACGCGCGGGCTGTTCCGCATGGACCCGTCGCGGGCCGTCGCGGGGCAGCCGCTGCCCGCCATCGTCTACGACGCGAGCCGCGGCTTCACGCCGGTCGAGTCCAACCTCGGCGCGCTGCGCTGGGGCCCGCGGGGCCGGCTGTGGGCCGGCACCCCGAGCGGGCTCGTCCGCTTCGACCCGCGCGCCGAGCACACCGCGCATCCGCCGCGTGTCCACATCACGGACCTGGCGCTCGGCCGCAGCGCCAACTGGCGCCGCCTCGCCGAGCGGGTCGACGGCCGCGGGCTGCCGCTCGGGCTGCGCATCCCGTCGCGCGTCTCGACCGTCACCGTCGCGTTCGTCGGCATCGACATGGGCGCGCCCGAGAGCGTCCGCTACCAGACCGCTGTCTCGCGCACCGGCACTCCGCCGAGCGAGTGGAGCCCGCCCGGCGACGGCCGCTCGGTGACGCTGCCCGACCTCGCGCCCGGCGACTACACCGTCTACGTCCGCGCCGTCGGGGCGAGCGGGCTGTGGTCTGCGCCCGAGACGGTCGCGTTTACGGTCGTGCCGCCGTTCTGGCGGACGCCCCTGTTCGGGCTCGGCGTGCTGTTCGCACTGCTCGGCGTCGCGATGGCGATGTACCGCTGGCGCGTGCGCGACTACCGCCGCACGGCCGAGTCGCTCGTCGAGGCCGTCGAGACGCGCACGGCCGAGCTGCGCGCCGAGCGCGACCGCGCCGAGGCCACGCTCGCCCGCCTCGCCGACACCAACACGGCGCTGGACGGCGCCCGCCGCGACGCGCTCGCCGCCGCCCGCGCCAAGTCCGAGTTCCTGGCCACGATGAGCCACGAGATCCGGACGCCCATGAACGGCGTGATCGGCATGACGGGCCTGCTGCTCGAGACGCCGCTCGACGCCGAGCAGGCCGAGTTCGTCGAGACGATCCGCGTCTCGGGCGAGACGCTGCTCACGATCATCAACGACGTTCTGGACTTCTCGAAGATCGAGGCCGGCCGCGTCGACCTCGAGCGGCGGCCGTTCGAGATCCACCGCGTCGTCGAGGAGGCGCTCGACATGGTCGCGCCGCGCGCGGCCGAGCAAGGCGTCGTCCTCGCCTACGACGTCCACGCCGACGTCCCGCGCGCGGTCTGGGGCGACGTCACGCGCGTCCGGCAGGTGCTCATCAACCTGCTCTCGAACGCCGTCAAGTTCACGCCGCAGGGCGAGATCGTCGTGGCCGTCGCAACGGCGCCGGGCGGGCTGCGCTTCGACGTCCGCGACACCGGCATCGGCATCGACGAGGCCGCGCTCCCGACGCTCTTCGACGCCTTCACGCAGGCCGACGCCTCGACGACGCGCCGCTACGGCGGGACGGGCCTCGGGCTGGCCATCTCGACGCGCCTCGCGGCTCTGATGGGCGGCGGGCTCTCGGCGACGAGCACGCCGGCGCCCGCGCCGGGCCACGGCTCGACGTTCTCGTTCTCGCTCGCCGCCGAGCCGGCCGAGGTCCCGGCGCCGCCCACCGAGGCCGTCCTCACCGGCCGCCGCGTGCTCGTCGTGGACGACACGGCCGCCAACCGCCGCATGGTGGACCTCCAGCTGCGCGCCGCCGGCCTCGACGTCGTCCTCGCCCCGGACGCCGCCCACGCGCTCGAGCTCGACCGCGCCGCCCGCGCCGCCGGCCGGCCCTTCGCCGCCGCCGTCCTCGACTACCACATGCCGGACATGGACGGCGTCGACCTCGCGCGCCTCTTCCGCGCGACGCCCGGCACGCCGCCCGTGCTCGTCATGCTGTCGTCGCTCACGGAGCGCCCCGACGACGCGGCCGACCTCTTCGACGCGTGGCTCGCCAAGCCGACCAAGCGCGCCGTCCTGGTGCGGACGCTCGCGACGGCCCTCGCCGCCCGCACCGACGCACCGGCCGGCCTGACCGAGCGAGCCGCCACGCCGACCGCCGCGCCCGTCGAGGCGTCCGCGCTGCGCGTGCTCGTCGCCGAGGACAACCCGGTGAACCAGAAGGTGGCGCTGCGCCTGCTCGCGCGCATCGGCGTCACGGCCGACGTCGTGTCGGACGGTGCCCAGGCCCTCGCCGCCGTCCGCGACGCCGCCGTGCCCTACGACGTCGTGCTGATGGACGTCCAGATGCCCGTCCTCGACGGGCTCGGCGCGACGCGCTGCATCCGCCAGAGCGTGGACCCGGCGCGGCAGCCGTTCATCGTCGCCCTCACGGCCAACGCGATGGAGGGCGACCGCGACACGTGCCTCGCGGCGGGCATGGACACGTACGTCCCGAAGCCGATCCGCCCGGACGCCCTCGCCGAGGCGCTCGCGATGGCGACAGCCGCGCGCCCGGCCGAGCCTGTCCTGATCGTCCGCGCCCCGTCTCGGGTGGAGGCGTAGACAGGGCATTGACAACCGGGAAACGCCGGGCGAGCCCGTGACTCAGAAACTGTTTGGCGAAGCGGGCACCGTTTGAAACCGCCCCCCTCGGGGGGCTCCCCGCGCCAGCGGGGTGGGGGGTGTACCGGCGCACATCCCGGCAGACC
>JBBSUZ010000137.1:0-8276 GCA_038233965.1 Rhodothermales bacterium
GGGCGGCATCCTGCGCAACTCCGAGGGCGAGCGCTTCATGGAGCGCTACGCGCCGACCGTGAAGGACCTCGCGCCGCGCGACATGGTCGCGCAGTGCATCTACAAGGAGGTCCGCGAGGGCCGCGGCATCGACGGCAAGGACTACGTCTACCTCGACATGACGGGCGTCGGCAAGGACGTGCTCGAGCACAAGCTGCCCGAGATCTCGACCTTCAGCCGCGTCTACCTCGGCATCGACCCCGTCAAGCAGCCGATCCCGATCGCGCCGACCTGCCACTACGCCATGGGCGGCATCCCGACCAACGTCGACGGGCAGGTGATGACCGGGCCGACCAAGGACAGCGTCGTCGAGGGCTTCTACGCCGCCGGCGAGTGCGCCTGCGTGTCGGTCCACGGCGCGAACCGCCTCGGCACCAACTCGCTGCTGGACCTCGTCGTGTTCGGCCGCCGCACGGGCATGGCCATGGCCAAGGCGATCCGCCAGCTCGGCAACGAGCGCGAGCCGCTCCCCGCGACGGCCGAGACGCGCACGCGCGAAATGCTCGACTCGATCCTCTCGCGGACGTCCGGCGAGAAGGCGGTCTCGATCCGCACGGACCTCCAGGAGACCATGATGAAGAACGTCTCGGTCTACCGCACCGACGAGACGCTCGGCGAGGCCATGGACGACCTCCAGGACCTCCGCGCCCGCGCGGCCACGGTCACGGTCGAGGACAAGGGCGCCCGCTTCAACACGGACCTCATGGACGCCGTCGAGGTCCAGTTCATGGTCGACTACGCCGAGGCGATCACCGCGTCCGCCCGCAACCGGACCGAGTCCCGCGGCGCCCACCTCCGCGAGGACTACTCCAAGCGCGACGACGGACAGTGGCTCAAGCACACGCTGTTCACGTCGGACCAGAAGGGCGGCACGGACATCGCCTACAAGGACGTCGTCATCACGCAGTTCCAGCCCAAGGAGCGCGTCTACTAGACGGGATACGGGATGCGGGACGGGGGATGGGCAGACGGCTCCATCCCGGCTCCCGTCTGCTCATCCCGCATCCCCTATCCCTCATCCCCCGACCATGGAAGTCCCCAAGGTGGCCCCGACGGCCGAGACGAAGGCGGCCCGCGCCGAGAAGGGCAAGGCCCCCAAGGCCGCGATGACGCTGACCGTCCGCGTGAAGCGCTTCGACCCGACCAGGGACGAGCGCCCGCGCTTCGACGAGTACCAGGTGCCCGCGGACCCGATGGACCGCGCGCTCGACCTCCTGATGTACATCAAGTGGCACCTCGACGGCACGCTGACCTTCCGCAAGTCTTGCGCCCACGGCATCTGCGGGTCGGACGCGATGAAGATCAACGGCGAGAACCAGCTCGCGTGCTCGGTCCTCGTTCACGACTTGGGCGTCAAGGAGGGCGGGACGGTGACGTTCGAGCCGCTCCCGGCCGCGCCCGTGCTCAAGGACCTCGTCGTGGACACGACGGGCTTCTTCGCGAAGTACCGCGCCGTGATGCCGTACCTCATCAACACGGACGCCGTGCCGGAGAAGGAGCGCATCCAGAGCCCCGAGCAGCACGCGATCATCGAGGACGCGACCAAGTGCATCATGTGTGGCGCCTGCACGCACTCGTGCCCGTCCACGTGGGCGGACCCGGACTACCTCGGGCCCGCGGCCATGCTGAAGGCCTTCCGCTACGTCTTCGACTCGCGCGACACCGAGCCCGAGGACCGGCTCAAGGTCGTCGACTCCAAGGACGGCCTGTGGAAGTGCTACACCATCTTCAACTGCGTCCAGGCGTGCCCGAAGGGCATCGACATCACGCGCTGGCTGAGCGCGCTCAAGCGCAAGGCCGTCACGACGCGGTACTGATCGGTCCGCCGCCAGCAGCAGAGTCGAACGCCCCGGGTGCCGCCGTGCAGCCGGGGCGTTCTGGTTGGGCACTCCGGCGTGCCACCCTTGTCCGGGCAGTCCGTGCGCCCGTTCTTGCCCACGAACCTGCCCCGATGCCGATGCGCGCCTTGCTCCTGCTCGCTGTCCTGATCCCCGCGCTCGCCACCGCCCAGACGCCGGGCACGTGCGCGCTCGGGACGGCCGAGGCGACCCTCAGCACGGCCGACCTCTCCGCGACGCTGTTTACGACGGGCGCGCTCTTCTTCGGCAACACGACCTTGAACGGCGACGGCTACGAGGTCCCGGCCGGCTCGGGCCACTCGCCGATCTTTTCCGCCAGCCTGTGGCTCGGTGGCCGCATCGGCGGCGAGATCCGGGCGGCGGGGGCGCAGTACACCCGCTTCCAGTTCTGGCCCGGCCCGCTCGGCGCGGGAGCCGCCCTGCCCGACCCGGCCGACTGCACGACCTACGACCGTATCTGGCTCGTCTCGCCCGCCGACGTCGCAGCGTACGAAGCGGGTGGCCCGGCGACGACCGACCTCAGGCAGTGGCCCGTCGGCCTCGGCGCGCCGGCCGTGGACGCGCAGGGCAAGCCCGTCCCGGCCGTCAACCCGGACCAGCGCATCGACCTGCCCGGCGGCGAGCGGCCCGTCCTCGGCGGCGGCCCGACGGCCTTCTGGGTCATGAACGACGTCGGCAACGCGCGCTTCGATGCAGGCGAGCAGCCGCTCGGCGTCGAGGTACGGGTGCTGGCCTTCGCGCCCGCGGCCGGCCCACTCGCCTTCCGGCAGGCCACGTTCTACCGGATCACCGCCGTCAACCGCACCAGCGCCCCGATCACCGACTTCAATCTCGGAGTGTTCGCGGACACCGACCTGGGGAACGGGGCGGACGACTACGTGGGAACGGACACGACGCGCGGGATGGCGTTCGCTTACAACGCGGACGACGACGACGAGGGCGGCTACGGCACGCCGCCGCCCGCCTTCGGCCTCGACGTCCTCTCGGGCCTCTACGCCGCGCCGCGCATCAACAAGGGAGCGTCCGCACCTACGGAAGAGCCGCATACTGCTGCTGCGCATTACGCCCGCCTGCGAGGGCTCTTCAACGACGGTACGCCGATGCGCGAGTTCGGCCTCGGCTACATGCAGACGCAGGGCGCAGAGACGCGCTTCTCGTTCACCGGCGACCCGACCACGCGCGCCTTCTGGAGCATGCCCAACCCGGAGAACGGGCCGCTCGGTCTCAACAAAGGCGACCAGCGGCTCGCCGTCTCGGGGCCGCCCGTGACGCTCGCGCCCGGCGCGTCGGCGACGCTCGACGTCGGGATGCTGTTCGCGCAGGGCGCGGACCGGCTCGCGTCGGTCCGCGTGCTCCGCCAGGTGTCCAGCGAGGTCCAGGGCGCGTATGACGCCGGCACTCTCTTCACCGGTCAGGTCGCGACGGGCACGGTGGCGGCACCGACGCTCGTCGCGCCGGCCGAGAACGCCTCGTTCTACGAAACGCCGGTCACGTTCTCGTGGGACGCCGTGCCGGGCGCGGACAGCTACGTGCTCGAGTACAGCCTTGACGCCGGCTTCTCGTCCATCGACCTCGAGCCCGCTGCGGGGACGTCGGTGACGGTGCCGGCGAGCCGGTTCGCACCCAACCGGACCGAGGCGCAGTTCTGGCGCGTCCGCTCGGTCCGAGCCGGGATTCAGGGACCGCCGAGTGCGGCGCGGGCCGTCCGCATCTACCGCTACGCCCCGGACGTGCTCCGGCTCGCGAGCGGCGCGCGCGCCTACGTCGAGACGACCGCGCCCGGCGGCGCGCCGGCGTGCGACGGGCCGGTCGACCCCGACGAGGGCTGTGCCGAGGTCGGCGGCGACACCGTCTTCGAGTCGGCCAACAGCACCGGCGTGTATCGGCTCATCAACACGTTTGGGGGGGGCGACTCGCCCGGTGCGTTCGGGCCGCACACGTTCGAGATCCGCTTCACCGCGCGCGGCTCGTACGCGTTCTCTGCAAGCGGGAACAGTCTCCGGGCCCTGTTCCGAGTCCCGTTCGAAGTGTGGGACATCGGGACCGTCCCGCCGGGCACGCCCGACGAGGCAGCCGACGACGTCCAACTCGTCCCAGGTGTGTCCTTGATCTCGCTGGCCCCCTTCTCGTGCACGTTCGACTTCGACGTCGCCGATAGCCTCCTGACGCCACGAATCGCAGCGTACTACCCGACCGACAACGACTATGCGGCTTTCGCCGCTATCGCTGCTCCCATCGTGACGGCTGCTCCGAACGGATGCGCGTATGACGGAATCCCCGCTGCTGCGCGGGCGCATCTCGACGTCGCGCGCGGCCTCCCGCTCACCGGCTTCCGCTTCGAGCGGATCGGGCCGCTCGCCGTCGGTGACCTCGCCGGCACGACGGTCCGGTTCTACACGGTGCCCCGCGCCGTCGGGACCGAGTCCGTGCCGGTGGCGGATGGCGTGCTGCGCCTCGGCGCCCCGTTCCCGAACCCGGTGCGTGGCTCGCTGACGGTCCCGGTCTCGCTTGACACATCCGGCCGCCTCCGCGTCGTCGACATTCTGGGCCGGACGGTCCTCGAACAGCCGCTCGACGCCGGCGCGCGCGACGTGCGGCTGGACACGCAGCGGCTCGCGCCGGGCGTCTACGCGCTCGTCCTCGACGCCGGGGCCGCGCGCGCCACGCGGACCGTCACCGTCGTGCGGTAGCTTGAGGCCTCGCCCACGTAGCTCAGCCGGATAGAGCGGCGGTTTCCTAAACTGCAGGTCGGAGGTTCGAGACCTCCCGTGGGCACGCTGGCGCGCGTGCGGCGGAACCGGGGCCGGGCGGCGGCGGGTTGGAGCGGCCCCTCTCTCCGCTCCCATGCCCGACATCCCCACGCTCACGCTCGCCGACGGCACCCGCATCCCGCAGCTCGGCTTCGGCACGTGGACCGTCAAACCGGAGGACGCCGCCCGCATCGTCGGGCACGCGTTCGAGGCTGGCTACCGGCACATCGACACGGCCCAGATGTACCGCAACGAGCGGCAGGTCGGCGAGGCGATCCGCACCGCGGGCCTCGACCGCGGCGACGTCTTCGTGACGTCCAAGCTCAACAACGACGCGCACCGGCCGGACGACGCCCGCCGCGCCTTCGACGCGACGCTCGACGCGCTCGGCTCGGACTACGTGGACCTCTTCCTCATCCACTGGCCCCTGCCGACGCTCTACGACGGCGACTTCGTGCAGACCTGGAACACCCTCGTCGAGTTCGCCGACGCCGGCCGCGCCCGGTCGATCGGCGTCTCCAACTTCACCGAGGCGCACCTCGCGCGTCTCGCCGCGGAGTCGGACCGCGTGCCGTCCGTGAACCAGATCGAGGTCCACCCGACGTTCACCAACGACGCCCTCCGCGCCGCGTGCCACGCGCGCGGCATCACGGTCGAAGCCTGGTCGCCGCTCGGCCAGGGCGACGCCGTCGGGAATGCGACCGTCGAGGGGATCGCCGAGCGCATGGGGCAGACGCCCGCGCAGGTCGTCCTGCGGTGGCACATCCAGCGCGGCGACGTGATCTTCCCACGCTCCAACACGCCCGCCCACATCGCCGACAACATCCGGCTGTTCGACTTCGACCTGGCGGCGGACGACATGGCGTCCATCACCGCGCTCGACCGGGGCGCGGCGGGACGCAAAGGGCCGGACCCGGACACGTTCGACTGGATGCCCGGCTGAGCCGGCGTCAGGGCGCGTCGGCAGGGTCCGGGTTGCGGTCCCACGAGCCGTACATCGGGTTCGGGAGCACCCAGAAGCGGCCGCCGAAGTCGCCCGCGCTGGCCGTCTGCGAGAGAGCGGGGAAGTCGCGGATGTTGTCGCCGACCCACATCACGACGCGCACCGCCCCGAGGCCCGGCACGCCGCCGGTCTGGACCGCCTCGAAGCGCGGGTTCTTGTCCGACGGCCCCGTCTGGCACAGCACGGCCGCGGCCATGATGCTCGCGGACGTGAGGTTGGCGCGCGTCTGGCCGCACGTGGCCTCGCTGCGGTTGGTCACGATCACGACGAGCCCGCCGAGCCGCGCAACTTCCTCGGTGAAGGCGACCGCGCCGGGCAGCGCCGTCGCCGCCTCCCGGCGGACCCACGCGTCCCAGCTCTCGGCCGAGTAGCCCTCACCGATGGCCGCCCGCTCGCGCTGGTAGAGCGAGTTGTCGAGCACGGTCTCGTCCGCGTCGAGGATGACGGCCCAGGCGGGCGCGGTGAGCGTGTCGGCGACGGCGCGGAGGTGCTCGCTGGCGAGGCGGTACGTCTGCTCGAAGAGGGCCGCGTGCTCGGCGGACGTCCGCGTCCACTGGATCTCGAGGTGCGTCGGCGGCGTCGCAGCCGGTGGCGGCGTGGTTGGTGCGACCGGGGCAACGGGCGCGACGGTCGTGCAGCCGGCGACGAACAGGGCGAGGAGCGCGAGCGGGAGGCGGGACATGAGCAGGGCAGGAGGGGGGCCGGAGACTACGCCCGGTCTGGAGCGGCCGGTGTCGCCTGGGCGACGTGCGCCGCGATCCAGTCCACGACCTCGCCGATGATGACGTCGCGGTCGGACTCCTTCATCAGCTCGTGGTAGCCGCCGTCCACGAGGCGCAGCGTGACGTCCGGGCTCGGCGCGTATTCGGCGAGCCAGCGCGAGCCGTCCGGCGGCGTGATGCGGTCGCCGGTGCCGTGGATGAGGAGCATCGGCAGCGTGAACGCGTCGGCGTGCGCCTGGAGGCGGCGCGAGGCGAGCAGCAGCTCGTGCGCGAGCCGCGCGCCCAGCCCGCCGACCGTGTTGAGCGGGTCCTCGCGGTACGCCCGCTCGACGGCCGGGTCGTGCGAGAGCTTCGTCAGGTCCAGCTTCGTCACGATCATCTGCGGCCGCCACCGCGCGACGTGCGGCGCCGCCTTCTCGAGCAGCTTCGGCACCGGGAACGTCTGCAGCGCCGCCGACGACAGGACGAGCCCGGCGAGCCCGCCCGCCCCGTGCTCCGCGACGTACGACGCCGCGACGAGCCCGCCCATCGAGTGCCCGAACAGCACGACCGGCTTCCCCTCGGCCGTCTCGCGGACGCGCGCGAGCGCGACGTCGAGGTCGGCGATGTAGTCCGAGAAGCGCTCGATGTCGGCGCGCGGGCCGCCGGACTGGCCGTGGCCGCGCGCGTCGTACGCCGTCACGTCGAGCCCTTTCGCCATCAGAGCTGCGGCGAACTGGGCATGCCGCCCGCTGTGCTCGTGCACGCCGTGGACGAGCAGGACCGAGCCCGTCGCGCCGAAGTCGGGCGTCCAGCGCCGCGTGAAGAGGTCGGTGCCATCCGTGGCGGTGAGCGTCGCGGTCGAGTGGTGCATGCCGGTTCGGGGTTCGGAGTGCGAGGTACGCTGTCGGCCCGGCAGGGTTTGGCAGCGTTTCGGCTGAGCGAGAAAAGGCGGCAGAGGCTCCATGCGTGACGTCGGTCTAGTTTCGTACCCCGCACCTCGTCCCCCGCACCCGATGTCGATCCGCGTCCGCTTCGCCCCCAGCCCGACCGGCCTGCTCCACGTCGGCGGCCTCCGGACGGCCCTCTACAACGTCCTGCTCGCCCGCAAAGCCGGCGGCACGTTCGTGCTCCGCATCGAGGACACGGACCAGGGCCGCTTCGTCGACGGCGCCGAGGCGGACATCCTCGAGTCGCTCGCGTGGGCCGGCCTCTCGCCCGACGAGGGCCCGGGCTCGGGGCTGCCGGACGACGGCCCGCACGCGCCGTATCGCCAGTCCGAGCGGACCGCCCGCTACCACGCCGCCGCCCGCCAACTGCTCGACGCGGGCCACGCCACTATCGCCTTCGACACGCCCGAGGCCCTGGATGCCATGCGCGAGCGCGGCGAGACGTACGGCGCGGCGACGCGGATGCAGATGGACAACAGCCTCACGGACGCTGGCTTCCAGGCCCGCATCGACGCCGGTGAACCGCACGTCGTCCGGCTGAAGGTCGAGCCCGGGCAGACGGTGAGCTTCACCGACCTCGTCCGCGGCGACGTCACATTCGCGACGGACGGCGTGGACGACCCGGTCCTCATCAAGTCCGACGGCCTGCCGACGTACCACCTCGCCAACGTCGTCGACGACGCGGCGATGGCGATCACGCACGTCATCCGCGGCGAGGAGTGGCTGCCGTCCGTGCCCAAGCACCTGCTGCTCTACGCCGCGCTCGGCCTCACGCCGCCCGCAATGGCGCACCTCCCGCTGATCCTCGCGCCGTCCGGCGGCAAGCTCTCGAAGCGCAACGCGGACAAAGCAGGCATCCCCGTGTCGGTCCGCGACTACCGCGCCGCCGGCTACGAGCCCGAGGCGCTCGTCAACTTTCTCGGCCTGCTCGGCTGGAACGACGGCACGGACCGCGAGCGCTTCACGCTCCCCGA
>JBBSUZ010000138.1:0-8231 GCA_038233965.1 Rhodothermales bacterium
AGCGCGTCGTCGAGCTGCTCAACGTCTACCTCACCGTCATGACGGACGTCATCGACGAGCACGACGGCGCCATCGACGAGTTCATCGGCGACGCCATCCTGGTCATCTTCGGCGCGCCGATCGAGGACGCAGACCACGCGCGCAAGGGCGTCGCCTGCGCCGTCGCGATGCAGCAGAACATGGTCGAGGTCAACCGCCGCCTCGCCGAGCGCGAGCTGCCGCCGCTCGAGATGACCGTCGCCGTCAACACGGGCGAGGTCGTCGTGGGCACGATCGGCTCCGAGAAGCGCGCCAAGTACGGCGTCGTCGGGAGCCCCGTAAACCTCACGAGCCGCATCCAGACGCTCGCCGCGCCGGGCGAGGCACTCGTCTCGGACCCGACCTACCGCGCGACCGGCGGCGAGGACGGGCCGGTCCGCATCGCCGAGACACGCCAGGCCATGCTCAAGGGCTTCGCCGACCCCGTCCCGATCCACGCCGTCGCCGGCATCGGCGGCGAGGACGTGCCGGGCGATGACGCGGCGTTCATGGACCTGCCCGACGAGGCGCCGTTCGCCCTCGCCGTGCTCGACGGCAAGCGCCTCGTCGACTCGGGCGCGACCGGCGCCGTCGTCCGCGCCTCGCCTACGGGCGCCGTCGTGCGCCTCGACGCGCCCCTCGTCGCCCGCGCGGACGTCCGCCTGACGCTGCGCGACGCCCCCGCCGACGCCATCTACGCCAAGGTGACCGAGGTCACGGACGACGAGACGGGCCGCTGGGCGCGCCTGCGCTTTGCCGCGCTGCCGCCGCTCGCCGCGGCCGTCCTCGGCCACGCGCCGGTCGGCGGCTCGCCCGCGCTCACGTGAGCGCCCCGGACCTGCCACAGCGCCGTCAGGCCGCGCGCCGGCTTACGGCGGGCGCCGGCCTCGCCGTCGCGCTCGTCGCCGTCGTCGCCGCCTTTGCGCTCGCCCAGCCCGGGCCGGGCGCACCCGGCCTCGGCGCGCCCGGCCTCGGCGCGGATGCCCGCGACGGCTCGCTCGCCATCACCTTCCGCCACCTCACGCCCGAGCAGGGCCTGCCCAACCAGCAGGTCTTCGCCGTCACGCAGGATGCGCTCGGCTTCGTCTGGATCGGCACTGCGGACGGGCTCGTCCGCTACGACGGCGTCGACGTGCGCGTCTTCCGTCGCGCGGCGGACTCGACGTCGGTCGCCGGCAACGAGGTGCTCGCGCTCGCGCCCGGCGCCGGCGGAGCCGTCTGGGTCGGGACGTCGGACGGGCTGAGCCGCTATGACCCGGCCCGCGACGCCTTTACGCGCGTCGAGGGCCTGCCGGGCGGCGACGTCCTCGCGCTCGCCGTCGATACCGCCGGCGTCGCGTGGGCCGGGACCGAGAACGGCCTCGCCCGCATCACGCCCGGTGCAGACGGCGCGCTCGCCGTCTCCGTCTACGCCCCCGCGCGGGTCGGGCTGCCGAGCCCGGTCGTCCAGGCCGTGCTGCCGGACCCCGCGCGCGGCGCGATCTGGCTCGGCACGGGCGACGGCCTCGTCCGCTTCGACGTCGCCTCGGAGCGCGCCCGCACATTCCGTCCAGACCCCGCCAAGCCGGCCAACGTCTCGTCGCTGGCGCTGAGCGAGCGCGGCGTCGTGCTCGTCGGCACGGCCGGCGATGGCCTTTTCTCGTTCGACCCGCAGGCCTCGCGCTTCGCCGCGCTCGACGTCGGGCCCGGCCTCAATGCGCGCGTCGTCTCGGCCGTCCGCGAGGACAGCGGCGGGACGGTCTGGGTCGGGACCATCGGCGGCGGCCTGCGCCGCCTCTCGCCCGGCGCCGGCGTGACGGTTTACCAGGCCGCCGCGGACGACCCGACGGCGCTCATCGGCAACGAGGTCTCGGCCATCTTCGAGGACCGCCAGGGCATCCTCTGGGCCGCGACCTACACCGGGCTCGACCGCTTCGACCGCGCGACCGGCACCGCCGTCCGCCTCCGTCATATCCCCGACGACCCGGCGTCGCTGGCCAGCAACGCCGTCCGCTCCGTCCTCTCGGCCCGCGACGGCACGCTCTACGTCGGGACGGACGGAACGCTGGACCGCTCGGTCGACGGGCGGACCTTCACGCACACCGAGGTCAGGGTCGAGGGGGGGATGAGCGCGCACCCCGTCACAGCGCTTTTTCAGGACCGCGCCGGGACGGTCTGGGTCGGGACCGAGGGCGCCGGCTTCTACCGCATCGGCGCCGAGGGCGCGCTCGAGAAGGCGCCGGTGTCGGGCGAGGTCGGCAACCTCGCCGTCCAGACCTTCTTCGAGGATCGTCAGGGCCGCTTCTGGGTCGGGACGCGCACGGAGGGCCTGCTGCTCTACGACCGCGAGGCGAAGACGGCGCGCCGCTTCCGCCCGCGCCTCGGGCAGGCCCGCGCCGGGGCCGTCGGCGCGATCGCGAGCGACGACGTCCGCGCACTCGCGCAGACGGCCGACGGCGCGCTCTGGGTCGCGACGTCCGAAGGCCTCTGCCGCCTCGACGGCACCCGCTTCACGTGTCACGACGACGCGTCCGGCGAGGACCAGCCGTTCGTCGAGGACGACCTCTACGCGCTCCACGCCACGGCCAACGGCGACCTCTGGATGGGCGGCCGCACCGGCCTCGTCCACCTCAACGCCGACGGCGAGGTCGCGCGGTTCACGGCCGCCTCGAACGGCCTCCCCGGCGACGTCGTGCTCGCGATCCAGGAGGACGAGAAGCGCAACCTGTGGCTCAGCACGAGCGGCGGACTGACCCAGTTCGACCCGGTGACGGCCGTCCCGGCCGGAAGCCTGGGCGCCGGCGGGGCGGACCGCACGCTCGGCACGGCCTCGACCCGCGCGCCCGACGGCCGCCTCTACGTCGGCGGGGCGGACGGGCTGCTCGCGCTCTACCCGCGCCAGCTCGAGACGCGCAACGAGAACCCGCCACAGGTCGCCATCACCGGCATCGACGTCTCGGGCACGCCCGTCGTGCCCGGCCCTGAGAGCGCCCTCGACGCCGCTGCGCCCGTCGCGACGACGCTCACGATGCTGCCCGGCGACGAGTACGTCACGTTCCGCTTCGCCGGCCTCCACTTCTCGGACCCCGCGCGCAACCGCTACCGCTACCGCCTCGACGGCTACGATCCCGACTGGCGCGACACGACGCTCGTCCGCGAGGCGACCTACAACAACATCCCGCCGGGGCGCTACACGTTCCGCGTGCAGGCGGCCAACGCGGACCGCGTGTGGTCCGAGCCCGGCGCGGCGCTCGCGGTCGTCGTGCGGCCGCCGTGGTGGAAGACGCTCTGGGCGCGCCTCGCCTTCGTGCTGCTGGCCGGGGTCGCGCTCATGCGCGGCGTGCGCTGGCAGAAGGAGCGCCTGCTGAAGCAGGAGCGCGAGCGGGCGGTCCGCCGCGAGGCCGAACTGCGCGCCGAGACGGCCGAGGCGGAGACCGAGCGTCAGCGCGCGGAGACGGCCGCGCTCCAGGCCGAGAACCGCCGCGCGGCGTCCGAGGTCGAGCGGGCCCGCGAGGTCCACGAGTCCAACACCAAGCTCGAGGCCGCCAACACGCGCCTCGAGACGTCGCTCGTGGAGCTCAAGGCGACGCAGTCGCAGCTCGTCCAGTCCGAGAAGCTGGCCTCGCTCGGGCAGCTCACGGCCGGCATCGCGCACGAGATCAAGAACCCGCTCAACTTCGTCAACAATTTCGCCGAGCTCTCGGTGGACCTCGCGGCCGACCTCCGCCAGGACCTCGAGGCCGCCGCAGACCGCCCCGTCTCGGCCGTCCTGCCGGAGATCGTGGACCTGCTCGACGACCTCCGCGACAACGCGACGCGCATCCGCGAGCACGGCCAGCGGGCGGACCGCATCGTGCGCGCCATGCTCCTCCACAGCCGCGGCGGGGCCGTCGAGCGCGCCCGCGTCGACGTCAACCGCTTCGTCGAGGAGTACGCCAACCTCGCCTACCACGGCGCCCGCGCCAACGACGCCGACCTCGCCGTGGACCTCGTGCGGGACTTCGCGGCGGACGCGGGCGAGGCCGAGGTCGTGCCGCAGGAGCTCGGCCGCGTGCTCATCAACCTGCTCTCCAACGCCTTCCACGCCGTCGGCGAGCGCAAGCGGGCCGGCGAGGCGGACTACGAGCCGCGCGTGACGGTCCGCACCCGGCGCAAAGGCACCGACGTCGAGATCGAGATGGACGACAACGGCCCGGGCATCCCGGACGCCGTGCTGGCCAAGATCTTCGAGCCCTTCTTTACGACCAAGCCGACGGGCGAGGGCACGGGCCTCGGGCTGTCGCTCGCGCACGACATTGTGACGCAGGTCCACGGCGGCACGATGGACGTCCGGAGCACCGTCGGCGTGGGGACCGTGTTCACGATCTGCATCCCGACGACGCTCGCGGCGGCGGGCGAGTAGGAGGACATCGAGCAGGCGCTTCACGGATCGTCCGAATTCGCAGACGGATCCGGCCGTCAGGCCCTACCATGCCGTCTGTGCGCGCCGTCGCGTTCCCATTCACTCATGCTCGGTGACCGCTATGCCTGTGTCACCGATCCCCGACGCGCTCGGCCGGCGCGTGGCCGCGCTGCACGACGGCCCGGCGGGCGGGTCTGTGGGGGCATCGCTCGACGGGGCAGGACAGCCGGCGGGCGTCTACGTCGTCCGCGCGACGTCGGGCACGCAGACCGCGACGGCGCGGCTCGTCGTGGCGCGGTCGCTCGTGCAGAATGCGAGGACCTGTCATCCTGAGCGCAGCGAAGGATCTCAGCGCCGACGCTCCGAGCCCTCGGCACCGGACGCGATGGACTGACGGGGCCGCGTCGAGATCCTTCGCGTTCGCTCCGGATGACAGTGCTGACGCGCGTCGCACGTGGTCGCTACTGGACGCCGAGGTCGCTACTGGACGCCGAGCGTGCGGACGGTGAAGCCCGGCAGCCCCTGCGCCGCGACCACGATCCGGCCCGACTCGGGCGCCTGGCCCGTCAGCGGGACGACCTCGATGCGGTCCACGCACAGGGGCCCGTTCGGCCCGGGGATGCCGACGACGACCGGCGGGCGGACGAGCAGGACGTCGCAGCCGCCCGAGCCAGACCGGTTGGCGGCGGGGCGGTTGCCCGAGCCCTCGTTGTCCGACACCACGATCCATCGGCCGCCCGAGCGGATGGCGTGGACCGAGCCCGTCTCGCCGCTGCCCTCGCCCGCGCTCTGCGTCGCGGCGATGGCGGCCGTCTTGCCGGCCGGGACGAGCAGTTCGGGGATCGTGAACAGCGTCTCGGTGCCGAGCTTGTAGAGGATCTGGACGCGCGTGACGCCGGCGGCGGCGCCGAACGAGAAGTCGAAGCGCGTCTTGCCCGGCGCCGTGCCGGTCGCGAACATGGACGCGATCTCGGCGCCCGCCGCAGACTCGACGCGCGCGCCGAAGCGGCCGCCGGCCGGGAGCGCGACCGGGAGGATGGCGACATCGACCTGCTGGCGCGATCCGGGGATGGCGAAGCCGCCCTCGCCGCTCGCGGGCAGGCCGGAGACGACGAGCGTCGAGCCGCTCACGCGCAGCGTCGACCCGCCGACCGCGTCCAGCTCGACGCCGCCGAAGACGATGGGGTCGGCCGTCGTGCTGTCGCACGAGGCGAGTGGCAGGGCCGCGATGAGCAGAACCAGGAGTTTGGAAAAACGCGACATCGGAGAGGTGGCCGGGGCCGGTGAGTCGGGGCGTAGGCTACGCCGCCCGCGCCGGCGATGCCAGCCTATTCGCGGGGCCTCACCGGGGCCGGGCAGGGGCGGGCGGATCAGCGCGGCCGCTCGGGGCGTACCGCACGCTTCCTGCCGCCCTCCGCCCGCTCGATGAAGAGCCTCTGGTCGAGCCTGCTCAACCGCGACGCCTCGGATCCCGAGGACACGCTCCTCAGCGCGATCCCGCTCTTCGAGGACCTCACGCCGCGCGAGATCGACGCCGTACAGCGCCTGCTGCACCGCCGCGACTACGTCGCCGGCGAGTCCGTCTTCGTCCAGGGCGAGCCCGGGCTGGGCATGTACATCATCTCGCGTGGCGTCGTCTCGATCCAGAGCGAGCCCTCGGGCCGCGAGCTCGTCGAGCTCCGCGACGGCGATTTCTTCGGCGAGATCGCCCTCCTCAACGAGGTCATCCGGACGGCCACGGCGCGCGCAAAGACCGACTGCACGCTGCTGAGCCTCTTCCAGCCGGACCTGCTCGGGCTGCTCGAGCGGAGCCCACGCCTCGGCGTCAAGGTGCTGCTCTCGCTCGCCCGCCTCGTCGGGATGCGGCTCGTCCAGGTCAGCGCGGAGTCCGAGGGCTACGCCAGCGACTGCCTCGGCCTCCAGGCCGAGCTCGACCGTCTGCACGCCGACGGCGGCGGAGACACCCACGAGGCGGCGGCATGACAGACGACGTCGCACGGCCGCCCGGCCGGCTCGGCCCGCTCAGCATCGCCGTCACCATCGGGAGCGTCGCGCTCGCCATCGTGATCGTCCGCGCCGCGCCGGACCTCGTCGCGCTCGTCATCCTCGGCGCGACGCTCGCGTACCTGCTCGTCCCGCTCGTGGACCGCCTCGAGCGCGTCGGCATCGGGCGGACGCTCGGGACGTCGCTCGTCCTGCTCGCGCTTGCCCTCGTCACCGTCGTCTCGGCCTACCTCGCCGCGCCGACGATCGCCGAGCAGGCCGCCCAGATCCGCCTGCGCTGGGAGAACGGCGAGCTGCTCGGGCTGCTGAGGCGCGCCGAGATCGCGATCGCCAGCCACGTCCGCGGGACCCGGGCGGACGACATCGGCCTCACGTCGGCCGCGCGCGAGTGGTTCGAGACCGACAACGGCCCGCTCGTCGGCTACCTCCCGACCGTCCTCAACGCGGCGTCGAACGCCATCGTCGTCCCGTTCGTGCTGTTCACGCTGCTCCGCGACGGGCCCGTGCTGCGGCGGCGGCTGCTCGCCGTCGTCCCGAACCGCTACTTCGAGTTCGGCATGAACGTCCTCTATAAGGCCGACGCGCACCTCGGCGGCTACCTCCGCGGGCAGGCGGTGATCGCCGTCCTCGTCGGCCTCTCGACGGCCCTCGCGCTCGGCCTGCTCGGCGTGGACTACTACCTCGTGCTCGGGCTCGTCACGGGCGTCGCCAACCTCGTGCCGTACGTCGGCTTCGCCGTCTCGGCCGCGCTCGCGCTCGCGGTGTCGGTCGTGACCACGGGCGACTTCAACCAGGCGGCGGGCGTCGTCGCCATCTTCGTCGTGCTGCAGACGGTCGAGAACATCGTCTTCCAGCCGTGGATCACCGGGAAGACCGTCTCGATGGACCCGGCGCTCGTGCTGCTCGCGATCCTCGTCGGCGGGCGCGTCGGCGGCGTGCTCGGGATGGCGCTCGGCGTGCCGGCCGCGGCGATCCTCAAAGTCGTCGCCGTGGAAACGGTGACGGGCCTCCGGCGATATCATCTCTGACTCTCCCGCCCGTCCGATGCCTGGCACGTCCTCCGATCCCGCTCGACTGACGGCCCGTTTCTGGGGCGTCCGCGGGTCGATCCCGACGCCGCAGGCGGGCATGCTCGGCGTCGGCGGCAACACGTCGTGCGTCGAGGTCCGCGCGCCCGACGGGAGCGTGCTCGTGCTCGACGCCGGGACGGGCATCCGCGCGCTGGGCTACGCGCTCGCAGCCGAGGCCGCCGGCGAGCCGATGACGATCCACGTCGTCCTCTCGCACTTCCACTGGGATCACCTGCAGGGCCTGCCGTTCTTCGCGCCGCTGTTCTCGGCGTCCCACGACGTCCGCTTCTACGCCGTCACCGACGACGACCGGCTGCACCGGCTGCTGCACGGGCAGATGTGCTTCCCGTACTTCCCGGTCCCGTTCGAGGACCTCGCCGCGACGACGACCGCCGTCTCGGTCCGTGAGGGCGAGTCGTTCGAGGTCGGCTCGATGACGGTCCGCCCGTTCCCGGTCAACCACCCGCAGGGCGCGCACGGCTTCCGCATCGAGTGCGGCGGCGCGACGCTCGTCTACGCGACCGACTACGAGCACGGCATCCCGCGCTTCGACGTGCGTCGCGGCGCCCTCGCCCTCCGCGATGCGCTGCCCTACCTGCCGGTCGGCGTGCACGTGGCCGTGGTCGATCCCCAGGTGGGCACCGAACGGCGGGCGGTCGCCCTGAGCACGGCCGAGGGGAGGATGTTCGTCGGCCCCGACAACGGGCTGCTGTCCCTGGCCGCCGAGCGCTCCGGGGGCGTGGACGTGGCGGTGGACA
>JBBSUZ010000139.1:0-8225 GCA_038233965.1 Rhodothermales bacterium
ACGGCCCGCCTCGCCGCGCGCCAGCCGGACCTCACGATCGGCGTCCTCGGGTGCATGGCCGAGCGCCTCCGCACCAAGCTCCTCGACCAGGAGAAGCTCGTCGACGTCGTCGCCGGGCCGGACGCCTACCGCGACCTGCCACGCCTGCTCGCCGTGACGCACGAGACCGGGCAGGCGGCCGTCAACGTGCAGCTCTCGCGCGAGGAGACCTACGCCGACCTCGCGCCCGTCCGGTTCGCGGCCAACGGCGTCTCGGCGTTCGTCTCGATCATGCGCGGCTGCGACAACATGTGCGCCTTCTGCGTCGTGCCGTTCACGCGCGGCCGCGAGCGGTCGCGCCCGGCCACGTCCATCCTCGAGGAGGTCCGCGTGCTCGTCGACGGCGGCTACAAGGAGGTCACCGTCCTCGGCCAGAACGTCAACTCGTACCGCGCGAGCCACGACGGCGCCGACGTCGACTTCGCCGAGCTGCTCTACCGGATCAGCCTGCTCAGCCCCGAGCTCCGCATCCGCTACTCGACGTCGCACCCGAAAGACTGCTCGGACGCGCTCCTGCACGTCCACCGCGAGCGCCCGACCGTGACGGACTTTATCCACCTGCCGGTCCAGCACGGCAACACGGACGTCCTCCAGCGCATGAGGCGGACGTACTCGCGCGAGCAGTACCTCGACCTCATCGCCCGCGCCCGCGCCATCGTCCCGGGCCTCACGCTGAGCACGGACATCATCGCCGGCTTCTGCGGCGAGACCGACGCTGAGCACGCGGACACGCTCTCGCTCATGGACGCTGTCGGTTACGACTCGGCCTTCATGTTCGCCTACTCCGAGCGGCCCGACACCTACGCCGCGCGCAAGCTCGTGGACGACGTGCCCGAGGCCGTCAAGAAGGCGCGCCTCGCCGAGATCATCACGCAGCAGAGCGCGACGAGCCTCGCGCGCAACCTCGCCCGCGTCGGCCGCATCGAGACCGTCCTCGTCGAGGGCCGCTCGAAGCGCTCGGACGCGCAGCTCTGCGGGCGCACGGACGGCAACACGATGGTCGTCTTCGACCGGCCCGAGACGGCCGCGTTCGAGACGCCGCTCGCCGCCGGCGACTACGCCACGGTCCAGCTCACGGCCGCGACGAGCGCCACGCTGCGCGGGCGCTTCCTCTCGCGGACGACGCTCGCGGAGACCACAGGACGCTGACGGACGGGCGCGACGGGTGGGGAACCATCGGCCGCACAGCGATTTGAACGGTGTTCACTTGAACGCTGTTCACCTCCGGCCTCCGGCCTCTCCCCATGTCTCGTCTCATGCGCTCAGCCGCCCTCCCGCTCGTCGCCCTGCTCGCCCTCTCGGCCTGCGACAGCGGCGGCTCGTCCTCGTTCGACATCGACGCCTACACCGGCGCCTACACCGGCACCGCGACGCTGTCCCTCCGCCGCGGCACGGAGACCACGACCACGACGGCCCCCGTCACGGTCACCATCGCCAAGAGCGGGGCCAACGTCGTCACGGCGACCATCGACCCGGGCATGGGCTCGGACGGGACGGACCCGGACCCGATCGTCTTCCCGGGCACCTACAGCGACACCGGCGCGCGCTTCGCCGCCGCCGCTCCGGGCAGCTCGGTCGTGATCACCGTCGACGGTGACGGCGACCTCGACGGCAGCGGCAACATCGACCTCTTCGGCGTCGGGATCACGCTCGCGCCGTCGGGCCGGATCACCAACCGCAGCCTCCGCATCGACGTCGGCCTCAATGTGACGAGCGGAAACGCCGAGACGCCGACGGGCTCGACGGGCAGCGCCGTCGTCACGGCGACGCGCTGACCGAGTGCGCGCGGTGCGCCTGCTACCAGCGGGCGCACTGCGACCCGTCTGCCCACGAGCGGAGGCGCGAGGCGCACTGGATAAACTGGATGCCCTCCAGCGACGCGTTCTGCGAGACGATGTGGAACTCCCACGTCCAGCGCTGCTCGCAGTCGCCGTTGGGGTGCCACGCGAGGATGCCGCCGTCGACCGGGTTCGCGCCGTCGCCGAAGATCGAGATCTGCGAGTTGTCCGGCAGGCGGATGAACTCGCGGTTGTTGGCGCAGACGCCTGCGCGCTGCATGCCGATCTTTTCGAGGCGGAAGTCGGTCCACGGGTTCCCCGTCCCGCCGCCGCCGCCCATCGGCCCCGGCGTCTTCACCCACGCCTGCATGCGGCCGACGAGTTCGACCGACTTGCCCGTGGCGATGTCGATGCGCGCCTTGCGCGTGTTCTCTTTGTAAGCGCTGATGCCGACGACGACGGCGAGGCCGACGAGGACGATGCCGAGGACGAGGAGGAGAAGCTGCTGCTGACCCATCGCGTGATCCGAGTGTGAGTGCAGCGTCCGACAAATGGCGTGCCGGCACCGGCGCTGGCGTCTGCCGGGCGTAACGGCGCTCGAGTGTGGTGATTCTCACCCGCGCCGGCTCCGCCTCGACCCACCCGGCCCGCGGGTCCGGGAACCGCGCGGCGGTCCGGGCCTACCTTCGACGTCTCCTCTCTGGCACACGATGGACCGGCAGGCGCTTCAGGAACGGTTCGGCATCCTCGGCGACAGCCCCGCGCTCCGCGCCGTGCTGGACCGCGTGCGGCAGGTCGCCCCGACCGACATCGCCGTCCTGCTCGAAGGCGAATCGGGCGTCGGCAAGGAGGTCGTCGCCGCGGCGATCCACGGGCTCTCGGCGCGGCGCCACAAGCGGCTCGTCGTCGTCAACTGCGGCGCGATCCCCGAGGGCCTCATCGAGAGCGAGCTCTTCGGCGCCGAGAAGGGCGCGTACACGGGCTCGGTCGAGAAGCGGACGGGCTACTTCGAGGAGGCCGACGGGGGGACCATCTTCCTCGACGAGATCGGCGAGATGCCGCTCATGGCGCAGGTGAAGCTGCTCCGCGTGCTCGAGACCGGCGAGTTCAGCCGCGTCGGCGGCGCGGCGATGCAGAAGACCGACGCGCGCGTCGTCGCGGCGACGAACAAGGACCTCGGGGCCGAGGTGGCGGCAGGGCGCTTCCGCGAGGACCTCTACTACCGCCTCTCGGCGGTCCAGCTGCGCATCCCGCCGCTGCGCGAGCGCGGGCAGGACGTCGTGGTACTGTTCGACGCCTTCCTGCGCCGCTTCGCGCGCCAGTACGACGCGCCCGGCCTGCGCCTCGCGCCCGACGCCGTCGACCTGCTGACGCGCTACACGTGGCCCGGCAACGTCCGCGAGCTGCGCAACGTCGCCGAGCAGACGGTCGTGCTGGTGCGCCAGAGCCCGGTCACGGCGGCGGCGGTCCGGCCGTTCCTGCGCGGCGTCTCGGCCGGCGCGGGCGTCGCGGTGACGCGCCCGCAGACCGGCGCGGCCGACGAGGTCCGCGAGCGCGAGGTCGTGTACGGGGCGCTGCTCGAGATCCGCGCCGAGGTCCGCGAGGTCCGCGACCTCGTCCGCCGCCTGGCCGGCGCGGGCGGCCCGGTGCCCGAGGGCGCGCTGATGCGCCTGCCCGAGACGCGGCTTCCCGAGACGCGCCTCCCGGAGCCGTTCATGGCCGAGATGCCCGCCCCGCCTGCCCAGACCGTCGAGTACGAGCCGCCGGACGACGACGGGCTGGACTACTGCGCCGCCGAGACGACGTTCGAGATCGAGACACCGCTGAGCCCGCTGCCCGAGTCGATCGAGAGCGTCCTCGCCGCCGGCCTCCCGCTCCCGACGATGGAGGCCGCCGAGACGGCGCTCATCCGCGAGGCGCTGCGCCGCTTCGATGGCAACCGCCGCCGCGCCGCCGACAAGCTGGGCATCTCCGAGCGCACGCTCTACCGCAAGATCCGCGACATGGGCGACGAGTGACGTCGTCTCTGCCGACGTTGCGCTCGGAAGAGGACGGGAGACGCACTGCCGAGCGCGCCGGGGCGCTACCCGGTCGACCCGGCTCCGTCCGATCATGGCGCCTCCCGGGACGCTGGCTGCCGGCTCAGCGTGCTGACCCGAGAGTCCCGAGATACGCGTGGAGTCCGGCGATCTCGTCGTCGGTCATGTGCCGCGTGGCCGACCATGGCATGACCTCGCTGTCCAGACGTGCGCCTGCAGGCCTCACGCCAGTCCGCAGGGCCCGTTCGAACTGCGGACGCGTCCACGCGCCCGCTCCGGCGAGATCCGGCGCGTAGGGTGCCTCCGGATTGGGTGGCTGTGCGCCGCGCAGGTCGGCACCGTGGCAGTGGGCGCACATCGCCGCGGCGATGTAGGCGCCGCGCGCCGCCGTCGGCCCCGCCGGAGCCGCCCCGGCGCGCGTTGCAGACGTGTCGACCTCGAACGCGACGTCGAGCGGGCCCGCGGCGAGCATCCGGCCAACCGCACTCACCTCCGTCGGTGGCAGCGTCCGGTCGACGGGCGGCAGCTGCTTCAGGAAGGCGAT
The DNA here is from genome assembly GCA_038233965.1 of Rhodothermales bacterium. Lineage (GTDB taxonomy): Bacteria > Bacteroidota > Rhodothermia > Rhodothermales > Rubricoccaceae > DASVSE01. Next base: position 4,401 of record JBBSUZ010000139.1, read on the forward strand.
CAGGGCGGCGGCGTCCGCGTCGGCGAGGTGGTGGAAGGCCGACGCCGGCATGATGATCACGCTGCGACCGCTGGGCTTCACGCCGTGCCGGATCGCCCGGTCCCAGTCGGCGTCGGAGTAGCGCGTGCCGATGCCGCCCGCCCCCCGCGTCAGGTTGGAGGCGACGACGCGGCCCACGGGGGTTTCGACGAACACGCGCCCGCCGAGACCCGCGGTGTGGCAGGTGGCGCACCCGAACACGGCTGCGACATGCGCGCCGTGCGCGACCGTGGCCGAGTCCGACGGGATGTGCAGGGCCGCGAGGCGAACGGCGTGCGTGCGCCCGACCGCCCGGCTGCCGATGGCGTAGGCCGCTCCCGCGCCGACGAGCACGAGCGCGACGCCCCCGCCGAGGATGCGAAGGAGCCGGCGAACAGGTCGATTCATGGACGTGATGGAAGGACAGACCGGTCCTGCGAGATTTCGGGACGTCACGGGCAGCACCCGACGGGCGACTCGCTCTCCACGCTTGACAACACAAAGTGCTTCGTCATACATTCAACCCATTCGCTCCCCCACCATGCCCGCCGACCGACCCGCCCTGCGCCGCTCCGAGCCCGCCGTCGCGCCCGACGCGGCGGCCCACGCGAGCCTGCGCTTCATCCGCGACACGATGGCGCGGACGGCCGCCTTCACCGCCGTCCCCGGCTGGGGCGGCATCGCGATGGGCGCGACCGCCCTCGTCGCGGCCACTGTCGCCGGTCGGCAGCCGACCGTCACGGCGTGGCTGACGGTCTGGACGGCCGAGGCGCTCGTCGGCGTCACGATCGGCGCGATCACGATGGCGGTCAAGGCGCGCGGGCACGCCGTGCCGCTGCTCAGCGGGCAGGGCCGCAAGTTCCTGCTCGGGCTGCTGCCCGCGGTCTTCGCCGGCGCCGCGCTGACGCTCGCGATCTACGGCGCCGAGGTCGGCCTCGCGGGCGACACGTATGCCCGGCAGGGCCTGACGGCGTCGCTCAGCCTGCGCCTGCTGCCCGCGATGTGGCTGATGCTCTACGGCGCCGGCGTCGCCTCGGCCGGCATGTTCTCGGTGCGCCTCATCCCGGCGATGGGCGCGCTGTTCCTGCTCGCGGGCGCGCTCGCGCTGCTCGCGCCGGCCGCGTGGGGCACGGCCTTCCTCGCCGCCGGCTTCGGCGGCCTCCACGTCGTCTTCGGCGCCCTCATCGCTCGCCACCACGGCGGATAACATGGCTCGCACCTCTGCCCGGTCGGCCACAAAGGCGACCGCCGTCCCGGACTTCGACGCCGTCGTGCACCAGCGCGTCCGGCTCGGCATCCTGAGCGCGCTCGCCGCCGGCGGCGCGACGTCGTTCACGGACCTCAAGACGGTCCTCTCGCTCACCGACGGCAACCTGTCGGTCCACGCGCGCAAGCTCGAGGACGCCGGCTACATCGCCGTCAAGAAGCGCTTCGCCGACCGGATCCCGCTCACCGAGTTCGAGCTCACGGCGGCCGGCCGGGCGGCCTTCGACCGCTACCTCGACGACATGGAGGCCGTCATCCGCACCGCCCGCGGCTGACGGCGACGACGCACACGACGCGCCCGACCCACACCTCTCAACTTTGAAATGCAAAGAACTCCTGCCATCAACGGCCTGCACCTCGCGTGCGTCATGGACGGCAACGGCCGCTGGGCCGAGCGCCGCGGGCAGCGCCGCCCGGACGGCCACCGCGCCGGCGCCGAGGCCGTCCGCCGCGTCGTCGAGGCCGCGCCCGGGCTCGGCGTCTCGACGCTGACGCTCTACGCCTTCTCGCAGGACAACTGGGCGCGCCCGGCGCCCGAGGTCACGGCCCTGATGGCGCTCTTCGCCGCCGTCCTGCGGACCGAGACGGGCGGGCTGCGCCGCGCGGGCGTCCGGCTGAGCGTCATCGGGCGCCGCGACCGGCTGCCGGGCGTGCTCCGCGCCGCCGTCTGCCGCGCCGAGTGGGAAACCCGCGCCGGCGCCCGCCTCCACCTCCGCGTCGCCGTGGACTACTCGGCCCGCGACGCGCTCCGCCGCGCCGCCGCCCTGCTCGCAGCGGCCGAGCCCGCCGGCTGCGACCCGGCGCCCGACGCGTTCGAGGCCGCGCTCGCCCGCGCCGTCCATCCCGACGGCGTCCCGGCCCCGCCCGTCGACCTGTTCCTGCGGACCGGCGGCGAGAAACGCCTCAGCGACTTCCTGCTCTGGGAGAGCGCCTACGCCGAGCTGCTGTTCCTCGACACGCTCTGGCCCGACATGACGGCCGACGTCCTCGCCGACGCGCTCGGCGCGTTCGGGCAGCGTGAACGCCGCTTCGGAGCCCTCGCTGCCTGACCTGCCTGGAGACCGCGCGGTGCCGGGCGCCCGCAGCGGCCGACACGCGCGCCGGCGGTGCCTAGATTGACGGCAGACCACGTGGCCCCGCCCGCACATGTCTCTCGGCGACGACGTCATCCGGTGCTCCTTCTGCAGCCGCACGGCCCACGAGGTCGCCTCGATGGTGGCCGGGCCGGACGTGTACATCTGCGACCGCTGCATCCACGACGCCTCGGGCATCATCCGCGGCGACCTCCAGCCGTACGTGCCCGCCCCGACCGCGCGCCGCGCGCCGACGTCCCGCCGCCGGCGCATGACGCCGCGCGAGATCAAGGGCGCGCTCGACGAGCACGTCATCGGGCAGGACGCCGCCAAGCGCGCGCTCTCGGTCGCGGTCTACAACCACTACAAGCGCATCGACGCCGAGTCCGTCCTGCACGCGTACGACGACGTCGAGATCGAGAAGTCCAACATCCTGCTCCTCGGGCCGTCCGGGACGGGCAAGACGCTGCTCGCGCGCACGCTCGCCAAGACGCTCGACGTCCCGCTGTCGATCGCGGACGCGACGGCGCTCACCGAGGCCGGCTACGTCGGCGAGGACGTGGAGTCGATCCTGTCGCACCTGCTCCAGGCGGCCGACTTCGACCTCGAGCGCGCCGAGCGCGGCATCATCTACGTCGACGAGATTGACAAGCTCGCGCGCCGCGGCGACAACGCGTCGATCACGCGCGACGTCTCGGGCGAGGGCGTCCAGCAGGCGCTGCTCAAGATGCTCGAGGGCACGATCGCGGGCGTCCCGCCGAAGGGCGGGCGCAAGCACCCCGAGCAGACGCTCGTCCAGTTCGACACGCGCAACGTGCTCTTCATCTGCGGCGGCGCCTTCGACGGGCTCGCGGCCCAGATCGCGCGCCGCCTCTCGCGCGGTCAGATCGGCTTCGGCCACGCCGGCCAGTCCACCGCGGACCCCAAGGACCCGACGCTCTTCCGCCACGCCGAGCCCGACGACCTGCTGCGCTACGGCCTCATCCCGGAGCTCGTCGGCCGCCTGCCCGTCGTGACGTCGCTCGACGGCCTCGCGCCGGCCGAGCTGCGCCGCATCCTCACCGAGCCCAAGAACGCGCTCGTCCGCCAGTACCAGAAGCTGTTCGCGATGGACGGCATCGACCTCGTCGTGGACGACGCCGCGCTCGACGCGATCGTCGCCCGGGCGGTCCAGCTCAAGACGGGCGCGCGCGGCCTCCGCTCCGTCCTCGAGTCCACGATGCAGGACCTCATGTTCGAGAGCCCGGACACGCGCGGCGGGACGGTCTGCCACGTCACCGCGGCCACCATCGAGCACGGCGCCGCGCCGCTCTTCCGCGACCGCCCCGCCGTGGCGTGACCGCCCGTCACGTGGCGACCTCCGACCGCGACGTCCACGACCGCGACGTCGGCGCATTCGTAGAGACGCCCCGCGGGGGGGGCGGCGGGCCAACGCGCCGGGCGCGGCAAATGCGGCCCCGCGGGGCGG
>JBBSUZ010000140.1:0-8217 GCA_038233965.1 Rhodothermales bacterium
CGACCTCGGCATAGCGCATGACGTGCCCGCTGAAGCCGAGCACGGCGAGCGTCGGCGGGGTGGCGGGGGACGGATCGGACATGGGCGCGGGCGCGGGCGGAGCGCCAATATCCGCACGGCGGCGCCCGCTGCAGTCGTAGTCTGACGACGAGCGCGACGCGTGGTCGTCCCAAGCGTCGCCGCGCCCCGCCCGACGACCCGATCCATGCCCGACTCCGACGATCCCATGTCCTTCCTCTCCCGCCTGTTCGGCGGCGGCGCGCCGACGCTCACGCCCCAGGCCTTCGTCGCCGAGCGCGACGCGTCCGCGCCCGTCCTCGACGTCCGCACGCCCAAAGAGTTCGCCACGGGCCACCTCCGCGGCGCCGTCAACGCGGACGTGCTCGCGCCGGACTTCGCCACCCGCGTCGAGCGCCTCGGGCTGCCCGCCGAGGGCCCGGTCTACGTCTGCTGCGCGTCCGGCATGCGCTCGGGCAAGGCCGCGGCGCGGCTCCGCACGATGGGCCACGCCGGGGCCGTCAACGTCGGAGGCGTCGGCGCGCTGCGCGCGGCCGGAGCGCAGTAGCCGCCGGGGCGTCGGGTAGCTTTCGGCCTATCCACCTCTGAACCCGTGACCGACGACGCCCCGCTCCACCTCGACTCCCTCGCCGTTCACGCCGGCCGCGACGACCTGCGCGCCCTCGGCGTCCACGCGCCGCCGCTCGACCTCTCGACGACGTACCCGTTCGAGTCGCTCGGGGCGGCCGTGGCGAGCCTCGACGCGATGATGACCGGCGGCGCGCCGACGGCCGAGGGCGGGGCCGTCTACTCGCGCCTCCACGCGCCGACCGTCGCCCGCTTCGAGGCCGGGCTCGCCGCGCTCGAAGGCACCGAGGCGTCCGTCGCGTTCGGGTCCGGCATGGCCGCCATCACCGCCGTCGTGCTCGCCATGGCGACGCCGCTCGCGGGCTCGGACGCCAGGCGCCACGTCGTCGGCGTGCGCCCGATCTACGGCACGACCGACAAGCTGCTCTCGTCCGGCGTCTTGGGCACGACGGTCACGTGGACCGACGAGGCCGGCGTCGCCGCCGCCATCCGCCCCGACACCGGGCTCGTCTGCATCGAGACGCCCGTCAACCCGACGCTCGACTTGGTCGACATCGCGGCCGTCGTGAGGGCAGCGGGTGACGTGCCCGTCATGGTCGACTCGACGTTCGCCTCGCCCGTCGTGCAGCAGCCCGCGCGCCAGGGCGCGGCCTTCGTGATGCACTCGGGCACCAAGTTTCTCGGCGGCCACGGTGACGTCCTCGCGGGCGTCGTCGCGTGCTCCGAGACGCTCGCGGCGCGCCTCCGGATCGTCCGCATCCTGACGGGCGCGAACCTGCATCCGCTCGCCGCCTACCTGCTCCACCGCGGCCTCCCGACGCTCCCGCTGCGCGTCCGCCAGGCACAGACGACGGCGACGGACCTCGCCGCGCGCCTCGACGCCCACGACGGCGTGGGCAGGGTCTACCACCCGAGCCGGCCCGGCCGCGACCCGCGCGGCCTCGTCGGCACGCAGATGTCCGGCCCGGGCGCGATGCTCGCCTTCGAGGTCATCGGCTCGGACGGCTCGGCCTCGGGCGACGCCGCCTACCGCGCCGCCGACGCGTTCCTCCAGGCGCTCCGCCTCGCGACGCCCGCCGTCTCGCTCGGCTCCACGGACACGCTCGCGCAGCACCCGGCCGGCCTCACCCAGCGCGTCCAGACGGGCGCGGCCGGGGCCATCACCGAGGGCCTCATCCGCGTCTCGGTCGGCCTCGAAGACGTCCGCGACCTGTGGGCCGATCTGGAGCAGGCCCTCGCCGCCGCCGCGCGGGCGTGACGGACGACCGCTTCCAGCCGCGCGAGATCGTCCCGCTCCGCCATCCCGAGTGGAGCCGCGCCGCGACGCTCTACCAGCTCAACACGCGCGCCTTCACGCCCGAGGGCACGCTCGCCGCGGCCGAAGCGCACCTGCCGCGGCTCAAAAATCTCGGCGTCGACATCGTCTGGATCATGCCGGTCCACCCGATCGGTGTGCTCGGGCGGAAGGGGACGCTCGGGAGCCCGTACGCCGTCCGCGACTACCGCGCCGTCAACCCCGAACTGGGCACGCTGGACAGTCTCCGCGCCTTCGTCCGGACCGCCCACGGCCTCGGGATGCGCGTGATCCTCGACTGGGTCGCCAACCACACCGCGCCGGACCACGTGTGGACAATCGATCACCCCGAGTGGTACGCCCGCGACTGGCGAGGCGCCCTCCGCCCGACGCCGTGGTGGGACTGGACGGACGTCGCCGACCTCGACTATGCGCACGCCGCCCTCCGCCGCGAGATGACGGACGCGCTGACCTTCTGGGTCCGCGAGGCCGACGTCGACGGCTTCCGCTGCGACGTCGCTGGCTTCGTCCCGACGGATTTCTGGGAAACCGCGCGCGAGGTCCTCGACGCCATCAAGCCCGTCTTCATGCTCGCCGAGTGGGAGTCCCGCGACCTCCACGCCCGCGCCTTCGACGCGACCTACGCGTGGTCCTGGTACGACGCTGCGGGCCGCGTCGCGCGGGGCGAGGCGGGACCGGACGACCTCGCCGTCTTCTACTCGTGGCACGAAAGCGCCTACCCGCGCGATGCGATGCGGATGACGTTCACGTCCAACCACGACAAGAACGCGTGGGAGGGCACGATGCAGGAGCACTTCGGGGCCGGCCTGCACGCCGCGATCGTGCTGTCGGTCGTCGGCGAAGGGATTCCGCTGCTGTATTCGGGGCAGGAGGCGGGCGTCGACCGCCGGCTGGCGTTCTTCGAAAAGGACGTAATCGAGTGGCGCGAGCACCCGGTCGGCGACCTGTACCGGCGGTTGTTCGCGCTCAAGCACGCGACACCGGCGCTGTGGAATGCACCGTGGGGCGCGCGGATGGTCCGCATCCCGGTCGAGGCGCCCGCCCTCGCGTTCGTCCGCCGCCACGATGCAGGTGAGCACGCCACGGGCGAGCACGCCACGGGCGAGCACGCCGGCAGCGCCGTCGTCGCCGTCTTCAACTGGTCGGCCGATGCGCGCCCGGTGACGCTCGGCGACGGCCCGTTCGCCGGGACCTACACGGACGCCGTCTCGGGCGAGACCGCCGACCTCGCGGCCGGGACGTCCGTCGACGTCGCGGCGTGGGGCTGGCGCGTGTTCGTGCGCTGACGGGCCCGCGTCAGCGGATGCGGGCGACGGGGCCGTCGGGGCGCAGGAAGGCGTCGAGGTCGCGGTACGCGACCGGCAGCGTGGGCGCGCCGACGGCGTAAGCCGCGACCTCGTACGGCGCGAACTGGATCGTCAGCGAGTCCGCGCCGAGCACGAACGCGACGTGCTGCATCGCCGCGGCGTCGTAGCCCTCGGGGTAGAGCATGCTCCGGATCTCGGCGTCGGAGGCCGGCGCGTCCGGGTCGCGCATCGTGGCGAGGAGCAGGCGGTCGGCGTGGGCCGAGAGCGAGTCCGCCCACGGCGTGCCCGGCGCGAAGACGTCGGCGAGCGCGAGCGGGGCGCCGGTGCGGAGGTCGTACGCGACGGGGGCGTATAACGTGTTGCCGTGCGCGCCGCCGGTGAAGGTGTAGGCCGCGAAGAGGCCGCTCAGGACATCGCCGTGGAGCCGCACGTCAGCGACGCCGCCCTCGACCTCGGCGACGAAGCTGGGCGAGTCGCGGTCCTCGGGCGCGACGGCCTCCTCGGGGCGAAACTGCTCGGCGAAGGCCACGACCGAGTCGCGGATGGCGGCGTTGACGGCCGCGACGCGCTCGGCCGGGACCGTCGCCGTCGCGCCGGTGATCTGCGGGTACCCGATTGCGACCGTGAACCGGAGCGAGTCGACCGAGATCAGCAGCGAGTCCGTGCGGATCACGAGGGCGTCGGGCGAGTCCGTCGTGACAGGCGCGTCGGTGGTGGCGGGGACGTCGGCGCAGGTGGCGGCGGTGAGCGGGAGCGCGGCGGCGTGCAGCAGGGCGAGCAGGGCGGGCCGGGGCATCGGAGTGAAGACGAGTGGAAGGGGCGACGCCCGCCCGAGGCGCGCGCGGCCGTCGGGTAGCTTCGTGGCCGAACGTACACCGCGCCGACCCATGGAAGAGACCCTCGCCGCCGCCATCCGCGACGCCCTCGCCCGCCTGCCCGACCTGCCCGAGGGCTTCGACGCCTCGGCCGTGCCGGTCGAGTTCCAGACGCCGGGCAACCCCGAGCATGGTGACCTTGCGACGAACGTCGCGCTGCAGCTCGCGAAGCCGCTCGGCCAGCCGCCGCGCAAAATCGCGACGGCCATCGCGATGGGCATGACCATCGACTCGACGCAGGTCGAGACGGTCGAGGTCGCCGGGCCCGGCTTCCTCAACATCCGCTTCGCGGCCGACGTCCTGACGTCCGGCCTCACGAATCTGCTCGCGCAGGGCGATGCCTACGGCCACACGACGGCGCACGCCGGCGAGACGGCCATCGTCGAGTACGTCTCAGCCAACCCGACCGGCCCGTTGACGGTCGGCCACGGGCGCAACGCGGTCCTCGGCGACACCATCGCGAACCTGCTCGCGGCGACGGGCTACGGCGTCACGCGCGAGTACTACTTCAACGACGCCGGCCGCCAGATGCGCGTTCTCGGCCGGTCGGTCCGCGCCCGCTACACCGCGCTCGTCCTGCCCAACACGCCGACGCACGAGCAGGAGGACGGGACGGTCGTGCCCGAGGGCTTCCCCGACGGCGGCTACCTCGGCGGCTACATCACCGACATCGCGCAGACGCTCGCCGACGCCCACGGAAAGGAGTTGCTCGGGTCCGACGAGGAGACGGCGTTCACGGACGCCGCCAAGACGGCCATCTTCGCCGAGATCGACACCACGCTGAAGCGGTTGGGCGTGCACATGGACACGCAGTTCAACGAGCACACGCTCTACACGTCCAACGCCATCTGGGACGTCGTCGAGGCGCTCAAAGCGAAGGGTCTCGCGTATGAGAAGGACGGCGCGACGTGGTTCAAGACGTCCGAGCTGGGAAAGACGGCGACGGACGCGGCCGGCACGGCCGGCGTCGACGTCGTCCTCGTCAAGTCGACCGGCGAGCCGACGTACCGCCTGCCCGACATCGCGTACCACATGGAGAAGCTGTCGCGCGGCTTCGCCCTCGTGCTCGACGTCTTCGGCGCGGACCACATCGCGACGTACCCGGACGTCCTCCGCGGCGTGACCGCGATGGGCGGCGACGCGTCCAAGATCGACGTGATCGTGTACCAGTTCGTGACGCTCGTCCGCGACGGGCAGCCCGTCAAGATGAGCACGCGCAAGGCCAACTACGTCACGCTGGACGAGCTGATGGACGAGGTCGGCGAGGACGTCACGCGCTTCTTCTTCCTGATGCGCTCGCCGAACACGCACCTCGAGTTCGACCTCGACCTCGCCAAGGAGGCGTCGGAGAAGAACCCGGTCTTCTACCTCCAGTACGCCCACGCGCGCGTGAGTTCGATCCAGGCCAAGGCGACGGAGACGGGCCTGCCGGACGTCCGCGGCACGGACGGGACGGGCGCGGACTACACGCTGCTGACGCACGCCTCGGAGACGGGCCTCATCAAGACGCTGCTGCTCTTCCCGGCCGAGGTCACGGCGGCCGCCGAGGGCCGCGCGCCGCACCGCCTCGCGGGCTACCTCCGCGACGTCGCGGTCGCCTTCAGCCAGTTCTACCGCGACTGCCGCATCATCGGCGAGCCCCACGACGTCGCGACGGCCCGGCTGCACCTCGCCGAGGCGACGCGGCGCGTGCTCGGGCACGGCCTCGGCCTGCTCGGCGTCTCGGCCCCGGAGCGGATGGACCGCGCGGAGGCTGAGTGAGCGTCAAGACAAATCGGACGCCCGAGTACCGGCTCTACGTCGATGAGGTTGGGAACGCCAGCTTCAAAGGCTGCGACATCGCCGACCGGCGGTTTCTTAGCCTGACAGGTGTCGCATGCAGCCTAGACGACGTGCGGGCGATCATTTCACCCGGGATGATCCGGATCAAGGAGATCTACTTTGACGCGCACCCAGACGACGAGACGCCGCTCGTCTTTCACCGAAAAGACCTGCTTGACCGCCGCGGACCCTTCAACTCGCTGCTCGATTCGAACCGTGCAGCTGCTTTCGATTCGGACCTTTTCAGGGCCTTGTGCGACTGGCCTTACACTGTTTTCACCGCTGTTCTGGACAAGCACGCCTTCCGCGAGCGGTACCCCGCCAACCGTCCGGAGGCCTACGCACATCTGCTCGGCTCTGTCGTTGAGTGCTATGCGCGCTGGCTGGCGGAGCGGTCTGGGCGAGGAGACGTGATGGTCGAAAGTCGTGGTGGGAAGGAGGACATGGCTCTCAAGATGGCCTTTAATCGTCTCGTCACCGCGGGTGGCCCCGACGTCCCTGCTGTTCACGTTCAGCCTTTACTGACCAGTGACCAACTGAAGGTGAGTGGCAAGCGCGCGAACGTGCCGGGGCTCCAACTGTCTGACCTCCTCGCGCACCCGAGTGCAGGAGCGCTCCAGGCTCGCTATGGATTTGGAACGCGCCCGGTCGACTTCGGAGGCCGCGTCGTGGATTTGCTCGACCTGCACAAGTACGCACGCCTGAGCGACGACAAGGTGGAAAACGTAGGCTGCCTGTGGCTTCCCGGTTCGGACATCACCGGGTAGAAAGAGAAAAGGCCCCCTTGCGGGAGCCTCTTTCCGGCGGCAGCTGCCACCCACCTCCGGGTCCACCGGATTGCCTGTAATATCGGCCATGCTGACGAAAGGTTCTAACCCTGCCCTGTGAAAAGTCGCAAGGGTTGCGGCTTTGCCCTTCTCTTCGATCCCACAATGCCCCGTTTCGCTCCGCTCGTCCTGATCCTCGCCCTCGCCGGCTGCCGCGTCGACACGCCCGGCGCGGACTCGGCCGTCGTCGAGCCGGGCGACACGCTCGTCGCCTCGGCCAGCGAGCCCATCCCTGACGCCGCGCCGGCTCCGGATGCTGCCGGGTGCACGCTCGTCGCGCAGGACTCGGTCGTGCTCTACACGCGCCCGTCCGTCGCCGCGCCGCGCTTCGGGACGCTCGCGCCCGGCGACTCCGTTCGGGCGTCGGGCCGCGCGGCGGGCTTCGTCGGCATCGACCCCGGCACGGCGCAGGCGGCCAACGTCGGCGCGCTGCGGCTGCGTTACGCCGCCTCGGACGGCCCGTTCTCGCTGCGCGGCGACTGCGCCGCTCTGCCCGCACAGCCGCGTCTCGACCCCGTCGCGTGCTACCAGATGGCGCAGGCCGAGACGCGCCTCCACGCCCGCCCGGACACGGCCGCCGCCGTCGTCGCGACGATGCCCGCGCAGTCGCTCGCCGAGGTGACGTCCAGGACGCCGACGGGCTGGCTCCGCGTGCGCCTCGGCGCGAGCGGCCCGCCCGGCTGGGTCGCCCCGGCCGACGTCAACGTCTCGGGCGCGATGTGCGACGCGCTGTGACGGTCGCGTACCAGGGATGGCCGGGCGCCTACTCGGACGCCGCTGCCCGCGCTCGCTTTCACGATGCCGACACGCGCGGCTTTCCGACGTTCGAGGCCGCCGTCGGCGCCGCGGCGTCGGGCGAGGCGCAGGCCGCCGTCATTCCCGTCCGCAACTCGACGACGGGCGGCGTCGCCGGATCGTCCGAGGCCGTCGCGCTCGGCGTCGCACTCGGGCTCGTCCGCGGCCCGGATTACGTGATGCCGGTCCGTCACGCGCTGCTCGCGCGGCCGGGCGTCGCGCTCGGGGACGTCCGGGTCGTCCGCAGCCACCCGCAGGCGCTCGCGCAGACGGCCCGCTGGATCGCCCGTCGGCTCCCGGATGCCCGGGCCGAGCCCGCCGAGGACACGGCCGGGGCCGCCCGAGACCTCGACGCCCCGGACGTCGCCGCCGTCGCCCACGCCTCGGCCGCCGCCCGCTACGGCCTCGCCATTCTCGCCAACGGCATCGAGGACGAGCCGGACAACGCCACGACGTTCGCGGTGCTGGTGGCGGACGGGGTGAGTCGGAAGGCTGAAGCCGACTCTGACCTTCCAACCTGAACATCCAAATCCTGTCATCCCGGGCCCCGAGGTAGGTGTGCGCGAAGCGGTGAACCGGCCCTGAGACAACAAACGGAGGGGGTCCACGTCAACGTCGTCCGGTCTGGCAACCTGAGACGACATGACGATGGACCCCCAACAGAGCTTCTGCCCGAACACCGGCTGCCCTGC
>JBBSUZ010000141.1:0-8206 GCA_038233965.1 Rhodothermales bacterium
GACAGGGTCGGCGAGCGGGCGGGGCGAGGGTGGCGATCATGCAGCAGGTTTCAGTCTGGAGTGAAAGCTAATCCCTGGCGGTGGTGGAAGGTTGCAGGGGCGAGAGTTTGAGGGGCGGGCGAAGAAGTCGTCTCCCAGCCATCAACCGCTCAACCGTCGCCCAGTCCCGGCCAGAGGTGGCGGCCGATGGCGCAGCGGGCGCACCGGCCCTCGTCGCAGAAGTCGCGAGCGAGGGCGTGTGCGCCCTGCGCGTCGAGCGCGCGGCGCAGCGGCGTCCCGGCGGCGCGGAAGCCGTCCGTGATCCGGTCGTGGGCCGCGGGCAGCCGGGCGACGACGTCCAGCACGCGGGCGTCGAGCGCGGCGTCGCCGCGCAGGTCGGCGTCGAGCAGCAGGACGGGCGCGACGGCGTTGACGAAGACGTCGCGGGCGCGGTCCGCGCCGAGGCGGCGTGTGGCATCGGCGGGCGCGGGGCGGAGCAGGTCGAGCGCGGTCCCGTCGAGGGCGTGGTCCGCGAGGGCGTCGGCGAAGCGGGCGACGGCGTCGGCCCGGAGTACGCCGCCCGGGGCGATGAGCGCGGCGGCCTGCGCGATGCGCGTCCGGGGTGCATTCGCCGGGCGCCCGGAGCGTCGCCACGACTCGCGCGGCATCGGCACGACGTCCGCTGCCGTGCCGCCCGCGACGTCCCCGCTGCGCTCGTGAAGGGCGTCGAGCGGCGAGAGCAGGCCAGACGCGTGGAGGAGGGCCGCGAGCACGTCGGCCGGGTCGTCGAGAGTCCAGATCCGGACGGGCAGACGGTCGTAGAGCGTCTCCATCGCGCCGGCATTGTCGGCGTAGCCGAGCGCGCGGAAGACGCGGGCGCCGAGGAGCGCGCCGAGGTCGGGGCGCCGGCCGTACGCCTGCCCGAGTCGTGCGGCCTTCGCACGCAACCGCGCCGCGCCGAGCGCCCGCAGCCACGACGTCGCGAGTGCGTCTGGGACATCCGACCATCGGGCGTGGCAGCGCGGGGCGACGTCCGGCGCCGCCGCGAGGTCGCGGACGATGCCGGCGAGGCTGCGGTCGAGGTGCGGCAGCAGGACGAGCTCGGGAAGCGCCGACCCGTCCGCCCGGCGCAGCGTGCCCGTCCGCGCGTCGGCGCTCAGCACGACGTGGAGCACGACGCGATCGTAGGCCGGGTCGGTGTGGTGCCCGTGCCGCTCCCAGTCCGCCGACGTCCGGTGGATCTCGACGTCGCCTGCCCACGCGAGCCCGCCGACGTGGACGAGCGCGTCCGAGAAGTCGGGGCCGGAGGCGCGGTTGAGGCGGCCCGTGCGGACGACCCGCACGGCCTCGCCCTCGGTCGTGTGCAGGCCGTCGCGGCTGAACAGGCCGCGGCCCCACGCGTGCTGCACGACGGCCTCGGGGACGGCGTCGAGACCGGGCTCGGAGACGATGGACAGTGCGACGAGGCGGACGGACCACGCGGCGGGTTCGGAGACGGTCACGGGCGGCAGGGCGTGTCGCTCTCAAGACGCACGCGCCGCCCGGATCTAACCTCGGCCCGCAATCAGGCCGCAATCAGGCCGCGACGATCCCGTCCGCGAGGGCGGCGTCGAGGAGCCACGTCAGCTCGCCGCGCTCGGGGTGGACGCGCCCGACGGGCGGCGGGTCGTCCGAGAAGGCGGCGGCGAGGGCGTCGCGCTTGCCCGCGCCGGCGGCGGCGATGAGCGTCACGGCCGAGCGCCCGAGGACGGGCAGCGTCAGCGTGATCCGGTCGCGCACGGCGAAAGCGTCAGGCGCCTCAGTCGCGACGACGCGGCGGTGCCTCTCGTTCAGAGCGGGGCTGCCCGGGAAGAGCGAGGCGACGTGGCCGTCGGGGCCCATTCCGAGGTGGAGCACGTCGAAGCGGGCGGGTGCGTGGCCGAAGAACTCCTCGAGGCAGGACTCGTAGCGCCGCGCCGCCTCGTGCGCGCCGCGCTCGCCCTGAATCCGCCGCACGTTGGACGCCGGGCTGCCGGCCGGCCCGATGAGCGTCCGCTGCGCCATGCCCGCGTTCGAGTCCGGACTGTCCGGCCCGACGGCGCGCTCGTCGCCCCAGAAGATGTGGACGCGGTCCCATTCGATGTCCGCCGCCGCCGCGAGGCGCGTGTAGGCCGGCTCGGGCGTCGAGCCGCCGGTAAGGCACACGACGGCGCGGGCGCGCACGGCGAGCACCTGACGGAGAACGTCGGCCGTGCGGTCGGCGAGGGCATCGGCGACGTCGGCGGGGGTGGGGAGGACGACGATGGGCATCGGGCGGGCGGCAGAGCGTCGCCGAATCTACGGGCCGGCCGGCGACAGCCGTCGGTCACATCGCCGCGCCCGTCACGCCTCGGCCAGCCGGTCGGCGGCGTCTGGGCCCCACGTGCCCGAGGCGTAGGGGTGGACCTCGATCTCGCCGCGGTCGAGGAGCGGCTCGTAGAGGCGCCACGCCTGCTCGGCCTCGTCGGCGTGGACGAACAGCGTCGGGTCGCCCTTGGCGACGTCGCGGAGCAGCGTCTCGTAGGCGTCCGGCAGGCGGCCGAAGGCGTCCTCGTAGCAGAAGTCGAGCTCCTGCGTCGTCGTGCCGAAGCCGTCGCCGGGCGACTTCACCTCGAAGGCGAGGTGGAAGCCCTCGTCGGGCTGGAGGCGGATGAGGAGGCGGTTCGGGGCCGGGGCCATGCCGGGCTCGCCCGAGCGGTAGAAGAGGCGCACGGGCGGCGTCCGGAAGACGACCGCGATCTCGGTGCGCCGCGCCGGCATCCGCTTGCCCGTCCGCAGGACGAACGGGACGCCCGTCCACCGCCAGTTGTCGACGTGGAGGCGGACAGCCGCGAACGTCTCGGTCTCCGAGTCCTTGGCGACGCCCTCGTGGTCGCGGTACGCCTCCTTCTCCTCGCCGCCGACGGTCCCGGCGCCGTACTGGCCGAGGACCGTCTCGTCCGGCCGCGCGGTGCGCGTGCTCCGGAGGACCTTGATCTTCTCGGTCCGGATGCCGTCGGCGTCGAGGCGGGCGGGCGGCTCCATCGCGACGAGCGTGAAGAGCTGCGTGAGGTGGTTCTGGATCATGTCGCGCAGCGTCCCGACGCCGTCGAAGTAGCCCGCGCGGCCCTCGGCGTCGTTGGGCTCGCTCACCGTGATCTCGACGCGCTCGACCTGCTCGCGATTCCAGATCGACTCGAAGATGGCGTTGGCGAAGCGGAAGACGAGCAGGTTCTGGACCGTCTCCTTGCCGAGGTAGTGGTCGATGCGGTAGACGGCGTCCTCGGCGAAGTGCTCGTGGACGATGTCGTTCAGCTCGCGCGCGCTCGCGGCGTCGTGGCCGAAGGGCTTCTCGATGACGAGCCGGCCCCAGCCTGCGCCTTCGGTCGCCTGCCGCTCGGCCTCGTGCGTGCCGAGTGACCGGATCGCGTCGGGGAAGGCAGAGGGCGGCAGGGCGAGGTAGTAGACGCGGTTGCCCTCCGTCCCGGCATCCGCCTCGATCTCGGCGGCGCGCTCGAAGACCGGCTCCAGCTCGCCATAGGACGTCGTGCGGGCATACCGGAGCGTCTTCTCGGCCCACGCCGTCGCCTCGGCCTCGTCCGTTCCGGCTTCGACGAGCGCCTCGGTCGCCGCCTGCTGAAGGTGACCGTCGTCCCAGTCCGACCGCCCGACGCCGAGCACGACGAACGGCGCGTCGGTGTCCGCCGAGAGGTGGAACAGGGCGGGGAAGAGCTTGAGGGCGGCGAGGTCGCCGGTGGCGCCGAAGAGGACGAAGAGGTGCGGAGGCATCCGTGCGAGCGAGTGGGAAACGCGGGGACGGCACGCGGGGCGTCTGTGATCCGGCGAGAGGGTGATCGGGGGTCGGGGAGTGAGGATTGGGGAGGCTGAGCCTGGTCGACACACACGGGGACATCGCGGCCTGAGATCAGAACCCCACCCCCTGATCCCCTGCTCCCTCAGCGCATCCCACACCCCGCATCCCCCGTAGTGCGACCTTGCCGCTCCGCTTTCGTCCGCCGCATGCTCACGACCGAACTCGCCGAAGGCGTCCGAATCGCGGCGCAGACGCTGTGGGCGCGCAAGATGCGGGCGCTGCTGACGACGCTCGGCATCGTGATCGGCATCGTCTCGGTGACGTCCATGTTCACGGTCATCAACGGCATCGAGGGCGCCTTCAACCGCTCGATGGCCATCATCGGCGACGACGCGCTGTTCGTCCAGAAGACGCCGTGGTTCGCGTTCGGGGACTGGTGGAAGCTCCGCAACCGGCCCGACATCACGGACGACCTCATCCCCTTCCTGCGCGCCAACTCCGAGACGGCGGCCGTCGTGGTGCCCGTCGTCGGGGACGGGATGACGGTCTCGCGCGGGCGCGACGACGCCGAGGGCGTCGGCGTGAAGGCCTCGACGGCGGCGTACGCGGACGCCGGCGGGTCGGACCTCGCCGAGGGCCGGTTCTTCTCGGAGTCCGAGGCCGACGCCGGGCGCGCCGTCGTCGTGCTCGGGTCGGACGTCGTGTCGGTCCTGTTTCCGGCCGAGGACCCGGTCGGCAAGGACGTCCGCATCGGCGGGCAGCGCTTCACGGTCGTCGGGGTGACGGTGAAGCGGGGCTCGTTCCTCGGCATGGCCTCGGCCGACAACGACGCCGTGGTCCCGATCCGGGCCTTCCGGCGGCTGTTCAACCCGGCGCGCGGCGTGACGGTCAAGGTGCGCGTGAAGCCGGGCGTGACGATGGAGCGTGCCGAGGAAGAGATCCACGCGCTGACGCGCGTCTGGCGCGGCCTCGACGCGCTCGCGGACGACGACTTCGCGGTCAACCGGCAGGACCAGTTCCGCGCGCTCGTGTCGTCCATGCGCGCCGCGACCTATGGCGTCGGCCTCTTCCTCACGGCGCTGTCGCTGCTCGTCGGCGGCATCGGAGTCATGAACGTCATGTTCGTCAGCGTCAAGGAGCGGACGCGCGAGATCGGGGTCCGCAAGGCCCTCGGCGCGACGCGCCGCGCGATCCTGATCCAGTTTCTCGTCGAGGCCGTCATGATCTGCGCGCTCGGCGGCGTCATCGGCGTCGCCCTCGCCGCGCTCGCCGCCGTCGCCATCGACCAGGTTTTCACTGCGAAGCTCTCGCCGGGCACGGTCGTGCTCGCCTTCGCCATCTGCGGCGTCGTCGGCGTCACGTTCGGGCTCGTCCCGGCGTGGCAGGCCGCCCGCGCCCGGCCCATCGACGCGCTCCGCTACGAGTAGTGGGGGTTGGGGAGTGGGGATTGGGGGCTTCTCGACAAAGCGATGCGCTCAGTTCTCGGTCCCTAATCCCCAATCCCTAACCCCTCAGCCTCGTGCTCGAAACCATCCGGATGGCCTTCCAGGCGCTGCGCGGCAACCTGCTGCGGAGCGCGCTCACGCTCGTCGGCATGGCGATCGGCGTGTTCTCGGTCGTCGCGTCGGTGACGGCGGTGGCGGTGCTGGACGCGACGCTCACGGACAGCCTCGGGGCGATGGGCTCGCAGACGATCACGCTCTCGAGGCAGACCAAGAACGGCCCGCCGGCCGATGACGAAGACAAGCGCCGGCCGCTGACGCTCGCCCAGTCGGACGCGCTCCAGGCGCGTTCGGGGCTCTCGGTGAGCCCGTCCGTCTCGCGCGGCGGCGCCGAGGTCAAGACCGACGACGCGTCCACGGACCCGAACGTGTCGCTGGACGGGACCGACGAGGCGTACGCCGTCAACCGCGGCCTCGACATCGACGCCGGCCGCTACCTCAACGCGGACGACGTCCGCTCGGCGCGGGCCGTCGTCGTGATCGGGTCCTCGATCCGCGACAAGCTGTTCGCCGGCCGCGACGCCGTCGGGCGCGAGGTGCGCGTCGATGGGCGGCGGTACACGGTCGTCGGCGTGCTCGCGGCCGAGAGCGGCGGCTTCGGGCTCATCGACCCGAACCTGCGCGTCGTGGCGCCGGTCACGCGCGTCGTGCAGACGTACGGCATGCAGGACGAGGACGTCGAGGTCGACGTGCGCGCGCCCGGCCCCGAGGCCGTCGCGACGACGCGCGACGCGGCCGTCGGCGCGCTGCGGGCCGTGCGGCAGCTCTCGCCCGAGGTCGAGAACGACTTCGGCGTCACGTCGGGCGCGGACGCCGCGGCGTCGCTCTCGGGCTTCACGGGCGCGCTCGCGATGGGCGGCGCCGGCATCGGCCTGATCGCGCTGCTCGCGGCGGGCGTCGGCGTGATGAACATCATGCTGGTCTCGGTGACCGAGCGCACGCGCGAGATCGGCATCCGCAAGGCCCTCGGCGCGACGCGCGGCGACATCCGGCGCCAGTTCCTCGTCGAGGCGCTCGTACTGTGCCAGCTCGGCGGCCTCATCGGGGTCCTGCTCGGCGTCGCCGGCGGCAACGTCGCGGCGGCGCTGATGGGCACGGCGCCGGCCTTCCCGTGGGGCTGGGCGATCGGCGCGCTCGTCGGCGTCGCGGTCGTCGCGCTCACGTTCGGGGTCGTCCCCGCCATCCAGGCCGCCCGCCTCCGCCCCATCGACGCGCTCCGGTCGGAGTAGGCGGACGGTTGAAAGGGTTGAATGGAACAGTTCCGTCCAACGCAGAATACCGATAAAAATATGTCATCCTGAACTCGTTTCAGGATCTGCGTTTCATCGGACGTCCGATAAAGGCGAAAGACAGATCCTGAAACGAGTTCAGGATGACAAGGTGTAGGGTGGGAGTCAGATTTGGCCCGCTGCCCGCTGCCCGCTGCCCGCTGCCCGCTGCCCGCTGCCCGCTGCCCGCTGCCCGCTGCCCGCTGCCCGCTGCCCGCTAGCGCTCGATGTGAGCGCGGCGGATGAGGTCGCCCTGGAGGAGGCGGTCCACGACGTCCTGGCCGGCGACGACGCGGCCGAAGACCGTGTAGCGGCCGTCGAGGTGCGGCGTCGGGCTGTGCGTGACGAAGAACTGGACGCCCTCGGTGTCCTTGCCCGCGCTCGCGATGCCCGCCGTGCCGGTGCCGTAGCGGCGGCGCGTGAACTCGGACCGGATCGGGACGGCCGGGCCGCCGTAGCCGTCGCGCCGGAAAAAGTCGCCGCCCTGGACGACGAAGTTGGACACGACGCGGTGGAACGGGACGCCGTCGTAGCGGCCCGACGCGGCGGCGACCGAGATCGTCTGGACCGTCTGAGGCGCGCTCTCGGTGTCCATCTCGATCACGACCCGGCCGCGGTCGGTGTCCAGCACGAGGTGCGGGCGGGCGCCGACGCGCGCGAGGTAGGGCCAGTCGATGCCCGTCGTCTCCGTCGCGCCGTCGATGCCGTTGGCCGAGACGTCGATGCCCTCGGTGAGGCGCTCGTTGAGCGCGTTGCGCGCGGCGAGGCGCAGGGCCGGGTGGCCCGTGAGCGCGACGCCGACGAGGAACTCAACCTCGTTGCCGTCGCGGATCGCGCCGAGCGCGCCGATGATCTCGACCATCGGCTCGATGTCCTCGGGCGCCGACATCTGGCCGTAGACAGTCTGGAGCAGCGTCGCCGAGTTGCGGCGGACGAACGCGGGGTCCGACAGGACGGGCGCGGCCGCCGTCGTCGTGGCGAGGTCGCGGCGCGAGAGGGCGCTCGCGAAGGCGGCGTAGTAGCGGTCGGCCGCGGCGTCGCGGGCCGTCGTGTCGAGGGCCGCCCAGCGGGCGCGGAGCCCCTCGACGGCGGCCGCCGCGAGCCGCGGGTCGGCGTCGCCCGAGCGGGCGAAGAGGACATCCAGCGAGGCGGGCGTCCGGGCGGCGCCGTAGGCGGCGAGGACGTTCGCCTGTGCGAACGGGTCGGCGACACGCTGGCCCCATGCGTCGACGGCGTCGAGGCGGCCGGTGCGGGCGAGGAGCGGCAGCAGCGGAGCCGACGCCTGCCACGGGCGGCGCGGGGCGGTGGCCGCCGCGACGGCCGCCTGGACCTCCTCGGCCGAGGGCGTCTCGACGCGCGCGAGCGACGTCGCCGCGGCTGCGGCGACGTGCGCGTTGGCGTCGCGCAGGGCGGCGACGAGCGCCTGCCGGGCAGCGGGCTGAGCGCGGAGCGCGCCGAGCGAGGCCGCCGCGTTGACGCGCGTGCGCCAGTCCACGGACGCGTTGCCGAGCGTCGCCGAGAGGCGACCGGTGTCCTGCGGGTCGGCCGTCCGCCCGAGGGCGCGGGCGAGCGACGCGAGCGCCGGGTCGGTGGGAGCGATGCCGTCGTAGGCCGAGCGGATCGACGGCAGCATCTCGCGCAGGGCC
>JBBSUZ010000142.1:0-8165 GCA_038233965.1 Rhodothermales bacterium
CGGCTGTTCCGGCAGGCCGTCGAGGACAACGTGCGGCCGTTCGTCGCCCTCACGATGGGCCCGACGTTCGCGGTGCAGTGGCCGTACTTCGACGACCGCAACGGCGACGGCATCCGCGACCCGGGCGAGGACCGGCTCGGCGCATTCGGCGGGCTCGGCGATGCGAGCGTGCGCCTCGGAGCCGGCGGGACGCTCGCGATCGGCGTCGCGTCGGGCGGCGCGCGGCGGGCCGTCCAGAGCCTCCGCTTCGGCTTCACCGCCCACGTCTTCCCGGCCCGCGTGGACCTGCTCGAGCCGCTGCCGGGCGTCGCGAGCCCGTCGCGCCGCACGTTCTGGACGCCGACCGTGAGCTTCAACGTCGGGCGGCTGCGGCGCTGAGCGGAGAGAGCCCGGCCCATGCGTCGACGGCCGAGACCGCGCCCGGCTGAACGGGCAGCGAGGGTGCCAGCGAAGACTGCCCGACCGCCATCAGGGACGTGCGGTTGGGCTCGCCGTTCCGGGGTATCCGACCGCTGTCTCTCCGCTGGCCGTTTCCCGAGGCCCTAGATCTCCACCTGCGCGCCCATCTCGACGACGCGGTTGGCCGGGATCTCGAAGAAGGCCGTCGCCGAGCGGGCGTTGTTGGACATCATGCCGAAGAGGCGCTCGCGCCAGCGCGCCATGCCCGAGTTCGCCTTCGTCGAGATGATGCGCTCGCGCCCGACGAAGTACGTCGTGTGCATCGGGCGGAAGTCGAGGCCCGGCTCGTCGACGGTGGCGAGCGCGGCCGGGATGTCCGGGTCCTCGGTGAAGCCGTAGGTCACGGTGACGCGCGAGAAGCCGTTGTCGAAGCGGTCCACGCGGATGCGGTCCTCCTCGTCGACGCGCGGGATCTCTTCGGTGCGGACCGTCAGCATCACGACCTGCTCGTGGAGGCACTTGATGTGCTTGACCGTGTGCAGGAGCGCCGCGGGCGTCGTGGCCGGGTTGCCGCCCATGAAGACGGCCGTGCCCGGGACGCGCGCGAGCTTGGCCACGCCGGGGTCCGAGAGGAACGTGTCGAGCGGGAGCGAGCCGAGCTGGATGCGCTCCGAGAGGATCTCGCGGCCCTTCTTCCACGTCACCATCAGCGTGAACATGATGGCCGCGACGACGAGCGGGAACCAGCCGCCGTCCGGCACCTTGACGATGTTGCCGGCCCAGAAGCCGAGGTCGATGAACAGGAACGTCCCGCACAGCGCGAGGACGGCCGCGAGCGACCACTTCCAGATCGTCCGCGCGACGACGGCGAAGAGGATCGTCGTGAACACCATGTCTGTCGTCACGCCGACGCCGTAGGCCGCGGCGAGGTTGGTCGAGCTGCCGAAGCCGAACACGAGGCCGACGCACGCCACGAGGAGCGCCCAGTTGACGGCCGGGATGTAGATCTGGCCGATCTCCTTGGACGACGTCTGGCGGATGGTCAGGCGCGGCAGGTAGCCGAGCTGGACGGCCTGGCGCGTGAGCGAGAACGTCCCCGAGATGATGGCCTGCGAGGCGATGCACGCCGCGAGCGTCGCGAGGGCGACGACCGGGATGACGATCCACTCGGGGCCCGGCACCATGCGGAAGAACGGGTTGGCGACGGCGGCCGGCTCGGCGATGAGCATCGCGCCCTGGCCGAAGTAGTTCAGCGTGAGCGCGGGCAGCACGACCGAGAACCACGCCACGCGGATCGGGCGGATGCCGAAGTGGCCCATGTCCGCGTAGAGCGCCTCGCCGCCGGTGACGGCGAGGAAGACCGAGCCGAGGACGAGGATGCCGGCCGTTCCATGGACAGCGAAGAAGCGGACGCCGTAGAGCGGGTTCAGCGCCACGAGCACGCCCGGCGCGAGCGCGATGTGGTAGATCCCGAGCCCGGCGAGCGTCACGAACCACGTCAGCATGATCGGCCCGAAGACCTTGCCCAGCCCGGCCGTGCCGCGGCTCTGGATCGCGAACAGCCCGACGAGGATGCTGACGGTGATGATCGGGATGAGCAGCTGGCGGCCGCCCGAGAAGAAGTCCGTCGCCACCTCGAGGCCCTCGATGGCCGAGAGGACCGTGATCGCCGGCGTGATCATGCCGTCGCCGTAGAGCAGCGAGGCCCCGAAGAGGCCGAGCAGGATCAGGACCGAGCGGTAGCGGCTCACGCGGCGCACGGCGTGCTCGTGCGACTCGCCTGGCTTCTCCTCGACGTCGGTGACCGCCGCGACGGTGCGCGCGCCGCCGGGCGCGGCGTTGCGGAACGGCGTCACGAGGGCTGTCAGCACCATGATGCCGCCCTCGCCCTTGAGGTCGGCGCGCATCACGAACGTGATGTACTTGACGGTGATGACGAGGATCAGCGCCCAGAAGATGAGCGACAGGATGCCCATCACGTTCGCCGGCGACGCCTCGAGCCCGTAGTGCTCGGAGAAGACCTCCTTGAAGGTGTAGAGCGGGCTCGTGCCGATGTCGCCGTAGACGACGCCGAGCGCGGCGAGCGAGAGGGTGACGAGATAGGAGCCGGTCGGCTTCGAGTCTGTCGTGTGGCTCATGCGGAGCGGGTGGGCGGCGGCACAGGGTAACCCGGGCCGGCCCGTCGGTTCCACCTGACTGCCGAATGAACGCTCACGCGCGTTTCAGGCGGCCGCGTCTCGGGCCGGCGCGTCTCGGGCCAGCGTTCGGCCGGGTGGCTCGGTGCGCGGTGGTCCGAAGTCAGCGGCCAGACTGCGGGCGTCTCGGCGAGGCATCCCTGCCTGGGGCGCACCCGTCATCGAAGCGCCACGCAGGTCGGGCGCGCGCGGCGAGCACGCCGTGAGCGAGCGACACGTCAGATCGTGCCGCTCGTGTCACCCATCATCCGGAGCGTGTCGAAGGACCTCTACCGAGCACGAGCCTCGGGTCAGCGCGCTGTCGATGCGTCGTATGCGGCAGAGATCCTTCGACTCCGTTCGCCGGCGGCTCACGTCGCTCAGGATGACAACGTGATGTGGCTGCGCCAGTGCTCCCACGTCAGGCGTAGTCCTCCATCGGCGGGCAGGAGCAGACGAGGTTGCGGTCCCCGAACGCGTTGTCGACGCGCCCGACGGTCGGCCAGAGCTTGCGCTCGCGCGTGTGCGGCGCGGGCCACGCGGCCTGCTGGCGCGTGTAGGCGTGGTCCCAGTCGTCCGCCGTCACCTCCGCCAGCGTGTGCGGCGCGTTCTTGAGGACGTTGTCGGCGGCGTCGGCCGTGCCGAGCTCGAGCTCCTGGATCTCGGTCCGGATCGCGATCATGGCGTCGCAGAAGCGGTCGAGCTCCTCCTTGGACTCGCTCTCGGTCGGCTCGACCATCAGCGTGCCCGTCACCGGCCACGACATCGTCGGGGCGTGGAAGCCGTAATCGATGAGGCGCTTGGCGATGTCCTCGGCGAGGATGCCCGCCTTGGCGAAGGGGCGGACGTCGAGGATGAACTCGTGGGCGACGAGGCCGCCCGGGCCGCGGAAGAGGACGTCGTAGTGGCCGTCCAGCCGCTTCGCCATGTAGTTGGCGTTGAGGATGGCCGTGAGCGAGGCGCGGCGCAGGCCGTCCGGCCCCATCATGGCGATGTAGCCGGCCGAGATGAGCAGGATCAGGGCGGAGCCGAAGGGCGCGGCCGCGACCGGTCCGATGGCCTCGCTGCCGCCCGTCTCGGCGGCGCCGGTCTCCGCGCTCGGGTGGCCCGGCAGGAACGGCGCGAGCGCCTCGGTGCACGCGATCGGGCCCATGCCCGGCCCGCCGCCGCCGTGCGGGATCGCGAACGTCTTGTGCAGGTTGAGGTGGCAGACGTCCATCCCGAAGTCGCCCGGGCGGCACAGGCCGACCTGCGCGTTGAGGTTGGCGCCGTCCATGTAGACGAGCCCGCCGTTGGCGTGCACGATGTCCGCGATCTCGCGGATCGTCGGCTCGAAGACGCCGTGCGTGGACGGGTACGTGATCATGAGCGCGGCGAGGCGCTCGGCGTGCTGCTCGGCCTTGGCCCGCAGGTCGTCCACGTCGACGTCGCCGCTCTCGGTGACCTTGACTGCCACGACGTCCATGCCGGCCATGACGGCCGAGGCGGGGTTGGTGCCGTGGGCGGACGTCGGGATGAGGCAGACGGTGCGCTGGTCGTCGCCGCGGCTCTTGTGGTACGCGCGGATCGTGAGCAGGCCGGTGTACTCGCCCATCGCGCCCGAGTTGGGCTGGAGCGAGACGGCCGCGAAGCCCGTGATCTCGGCGATCCAGCGGCCCAGGTCGCCGATCATCTCGGCGTAGCCCGTGGCCTCCTCGGCCGGCGCGAACGGGTGGACGTTCGCCCAGCCGGCCATCGTGATCGGCATCATCTCGGCCGCCGCGTTGAGCTTCATCGTGCAGCTGCCGAGCGCGATCATCGCGTGCGCGAGCGAGAGGTCCTTGTTCTCGAGGCGCTTCAGGAAGCGCATCATCTCGGTCTCCGAGTGGTAGCGGTGGAAGACCGGGTGCGTGAGGACGTCGCCCGTGCGCGGGAGGGCCCCGGCGTAGGCGGCCGCCTCGAACGTGCCGTCCCAGTCGGCACGCGCGCCGTCGCCGGACGCGTCGCCGGACCCGAAGGCGCGGGCGATGGTCGCGAGCTCGGCCGGCGTGATCGTCTCGTCGAGCGCGATCCCGACCGAGCCATCGTCGAACCGGCGCAGGTTGACGTGCTCGGCGCGCGCGGCGTCGATGACGTCCTGCCCGCTGCGGCCCGCGGGGCGGACCCGGAGCGTGTCGAAGTAATCGCCGTGGACGACTTCGTGGCCGGCGTCCGCGAGGGCCGCCGCGAGCGCCGTCGTCGCGCCGTGGACGTACTCGGCGATCGCCCGCAGCCCGTCGGGGCCGTGGTAGACGGCGTAGAAGGCCGCCATGTTGGCGAGCAGCGCCTGCGCCGTGCAGATGTTGGACGTCGCCTTCTCGCGGCGGATGTGCTGCTCGCGCGTCTGGAGCGCCATCCGGAGCGCCGGGTTGCCGTGGCGGTCCTTGGAGACGCCGATGATGCGGCCGGGCAGAGCGCGCTTGAAGGCGTCGGCGGTCGCGAAGAAGGCGGCGTGCGGGCCACCGTAGCCCATCGGGACCCCGAAGCGCTGGCTGTTGCCGAGCGCGACGTCCGCGCCCCACGCGCCGGGCGCGTCGAGGACCATGAGGGCGAGCAGGTCGCAGGCGGCGGCGACGTACGCGCCGGCGGCGTGCGTGCGCTCGGCGAGCGCGCGGTAGTCCACGACCTCGCCGTCGGTTGCCGGGTACTGGACGAGGACGCCGATGGTGTCCGGCCCCGCCTCGAACGTCGCGGCGTCGACGGTCTCGACGGCGATGCCGAGCGGCTCGGCACGCATCCGGACGACGGCGATGGTCTGCGGGTGGCAGCGCGCGTCCACGGCGAACGTCCGGCGGGCCCCGCGCTGGGCGCCGACGAAGAGCGACATCGCCTCGGCGGCGGCCGTCGCCTCGTCGAGCAGGCTGGCGTTGGCAACCGGTAATCCGGTCAGGTCCGTCACGACCGTCTGGAACGTCAGCAGCGCCTCGAGGCGGCCCTGGGCGATCTCGGCCTGGTACGGCGTGTACTGCGTGTACCAGCCCGGATTCTCGAGCACGTTGCGCTGGATCACGGGCGGCGTGAACGTGCCGGCGTAGCCCATCCCGAGGAACGAGCGCGCGGGCGTGTTCTCGGCCGCGAGTGCCGCGGCGCGCGCGAGCCACTCGGGCTCCGAGAGCGCCTCGGGTAGGTCTAAGCGTGCGTCGGACCGGATCGAGGCCGGGACGGCCGCGTTGGCGAGGGCGTCGAGCGAGTCCAGCCCGAGCGCGTCGAGCATGGCGGCCGTCTCGTCGGCCGAAGGCCCGAGGTGGCGCTCGGCGAAGACGTCGGGGTGGCCCGTCCGGGCGATGACCTGTTCCATGGGATGGGTTGAGGGGTTTCGGGGTTGAAGGGTTGAAGGGGAATGCGGGGTTCCGTCAGAGCGTCGGGCGATTCGGATTTTCCCTTCCACCTCTCCACCCTTCCACCCTGATACCCTCATCCCTCTTTCTCGAATCGCCGGAGCGTGTCGATGGCCTGGCGGGCGGCCTCCTGCTCGGCTTCCTTCTTCGACTTGGCGGTGCCCTGGCCGCACTCGACGCCGTCGACGACGGCGGCGACGGTGAAGCGGCGGTCGTGGCTCGGGCCTTCCTCGCTCACGACCGAGTAGACGGGCTGGGCGAGGCCGCGGCTCTGGACGAGCTCGAGCAGGCGCGACTTGTGGTTGGAGCGGTCCTGGGCCGCGGCCTGGACGCTTGCGTGGACCTCGATCACCCGCAGGACGAACGTCCGGGCGGCGTCGAAGCCGAGGTCGAGGTAGACGGCCCCGATGACGGCCTCGAAGGCGTCGGCGAGGATGGTGGCGTTGGCGCGGCCCTCGGCCGAGTCCATGTTGTCCGACAGCAGCAGCATCGGCCCCATGTCGAGGGCCGCCGCGTAGCCGGCGAGCGCTTTGCCGTTGACGAGGCTCGCGCGCGTGCGCGTCAGCAGGCCCTCGTCGCGGTCGGCGAACGTCGTAAAGAGTGCCTCGGCGACGACGGCCCCGAGCACGGCGTCGCCCAGAAACTCGAGGCGCTCGGTGGACTCGGTCCCGTCGGTCGTGAGGCCGCGGTAGAGCGAGCGGTGGCGCAGGGCGTGCTCGTACAGCGCGAGCGCCCCGACGGGCATGCCGACGAGGGCCTCGACGGCGCGGCGCGAGACCCCCCGCTCGGTCGTCTCGTCCGGGCGTGTCGGGGCGGCCGTTTCAGGGGCGCCGGCCGCTGGCAGAGTGACCGGCTCGGCGGCGGTCGACGGGAACTGGGCGGCGAATCCGTCCCCCGAGGTGCGCTCGGCGAGGCGCGCCGCCCGCCGGCGGGCCGGCCGCAGGTCGCCGATCCACGACCGAACGAGGCGCGCACTGCGGCGAAGGGTGCCGTCGAGGGCCATCGGGCGGGACGTCGGGGGGTGAGGCGGCAATGTCCCCACGCGCCGCGGCGTCGGCAAGGGAAGATGAGGTGGACGGGCGCGGCGGACGGACGTCGGGCCGCCCAATGTCGCCGTAGGGGCACAGCTTGCTGTGCCCGCGTCCCCGAATGGCACGGCGCCTGATAGACGGGTGCCCAACCATCGGGGCCGGTGCGTGTTGGACGCCCAGCATATCGCCATGCGGACGGGCGCATGGTCATCCGGGCGGGCGCATGGTCATCCGGGCGGGCGCATGGCCACCCGGGCGGGCACAGCAAGCTGTGCCCCTACGGCAGGTCGGCGGTAGGTCGGCGGCATCCGCGAACCAATCCGCCCCGTGCCGGTGCGATACGGGCACCCGCCCGCCGCCCGATGTCTGTCTCCGTAAACCCCGCCACCGGCGACGTCCTCGCCGACCACCCGGACCTCTCCGACGCCGCGCTCGACGCTGCCCTGACGCGCGCCGCCGAGGCGGCCGTCCGCCGCCGGACGATGCCCCTCGCCGAGCGCATCGCGTCTGTCCACGCGCTCGCAGACGTTCTCGACGCCGACCGCGAGCGCCTCGCGCGGCTCGCGACCGCCGAGATGGGCAAGACGCTCGTGCAGGCGCGGTCCGAGGTCGCCAAGTGCGCGTCCGCCGCCCGCGCCCTCGCCGAGCTGGCCGAGGAGGCGTTCGCCGACAGCGACCGGCCTGCGGATGCGCGCCGCGCGTTCGTCGCCCGCGAGCCGCTCGGGGCCGTCCTCGCGATCATGCCGTGGAACTTCCCGTTCTGGCAGGCCCTCCGCGCGGCCGTCCCGCCGATCCTCGCCGGCGGGAGCGTGCTGCTCAAGCACGCGGACAACGTCCGCGGCTGCGGCGACGCCCTTGCCGAGACCTTCCACGCCGCCGGGATGGGCGACGGCGCGTTCGAGCACCTCGCCACCGAGACCGAGCGCGTCGCGGCCGTCATCGCGGACGACCGAATCGCCGCGGTCACGCTGACGGGCTCGGAGCGCGCGGGGCGCGCCGTCGCGGCTGAGGCCGGCCAGGCGCTCAAGCCCGTCGTGCTCGAACTCGGCGGGTCCGACCCGTTCGTCGTCCTCGCCGACGCAGACCTCGACGCGGCCGTTCGCACCGCCGTCACGGCGCGCGTCCAGAACAACGGCCAGAGCTGCATCGCCGGCAAGCGCTTCATCGTCGAGGCGCCCGTCGCGGACGCCTTCACCGAGGCGTTC
>JBBSUZ010000143.1:0-8138 GCA_038233965.1 Rhodothermales bacterium
AAGGAGCACCGGAGCCTGGCGACGCGCTTCGACAAAACGGCGGCGTCGTTCTTAGCGATGGTCAAGCTGGCGTGCATCCGGCGGCTTCTGCGCGCCGCGTTTCCGTACACGGCCTAGGGAATTCGACCCGAACACCCAAGCCCTAAGAAACTGTTTGGTGAACCGAAAACCTGTCTCCAACGTCATCCTTCGACTGCGCTCGCCTGCAGCTCGCTTCGCTCAGGATGACGGGGTAAGCACATTCGCCAAACAGTTTCTAAACCCTCAGGCCACCCCTCCGCCGGCGAAGAAGGCCCGCAGCTCGCCGAGCGTCTCGGGTGCGGACGGCGTGTCGCGCACGACGCGGCCCTCCGCCATCACCAGAATCCGCGAGCACATGTCGACGACGTGGTCGAGGTCGTGGCTCGAGACGAGGACGGTCGCGCCGCG
The DNA here is from genome assembly GCA_038233965.1 of Rhodothermales bacterium. Taxonomy (GTDB): domain Bacteria; phylum Bacteroidota; class Rhodothermia; order Rhodothermales; family Rubricoccaceae; genus DASVSE01. The sequence continues at coordinate 430 of JBBSUZ010000143.1, forward strand.
CGCGCGTTCAGCCCGGAGGAGGCCTTCGAGCGCGATCCGCGCGCCGGGGTCGAGGTTGGCGAACGGCTCGTCCAGCACGACGAGGCCCGGCCGCGGCAGCAGTGCCCCGACGATGCCGACCTTGTTGGCGTTGCCGAGCGAGAGGTCGCGGATGAGCCCGCCGGCCCGCACCGTCGGACCGAGAAAGGCGGCGAACGTCTCGGCGCGGGCGTCGCATTCCTCCGCCGACAGGCCATACGCGCCGCCGACGAGTCGGAAATACTCGTCCGGCCGCAGGTAGTCGACCAGAAAGCCCGCGTCCAGGAACGCGCCCACGGCCGGCTTCCAGTCGGCGCTCTCGCTCACAACCGTCCCGTCGATGGCGACGGTCCCGGCCGTCGGCCGGATGAGGTCCAGCGCGAGGCGTAGCAGCGTCGTCTTGCCCGCCCCGTTGTTGCCGACGAGCCCGACCGCCTCGCCCGGCGCGACGACGAGGTGCGGGACGTCGAGCGCGGTCGCGTCGCCGTAGCGCTTGACGAGGTCGGTGGCAAGGAGGGATGCGGACATCGAGAATGCGGTTTAGAGACTCGTCCGGAAGCGCTGCGCCGTCCCATGCCGCTGCCGGACGAGGCGGGCCTCGATGGTCCGCGCCCAGACGGGCATCGCGAGCGCACTCGCGGCACCGACGCCCGCCATCGCGGCGGGGCCGAGGATCGGGCCGAACGCGGCCATAAGCACGACGGCGACGCTGCCCGCCGCGGCGAGGACGAGTTGCGGCGAGAGCGACTGGACGCGCGACGACGTCATAAACCGGTCGTCCACGTCGAGCGGCTTCGGGGCGAGCGTCGAGCCGAAGACGGCGGCGGGGACGAGGACGCCGGTGCAGAAGAGGGCGGCCGCGGCGAGGCCGGGCCACGCGGCGGGCGCGAGCACGGCGGCCAGCCCGAGTTGGACGAGCGCGAGCGCGGCCGTCGACCCGGCCGTCATCGCGAGCACGGCGCGGACGAACGCGCGCTCGGCGCCGGGAAGCGTCAGCAGGCGATCATAGTGGCCGCTCGCGAACGGGAGCGCGAACTGCCCGGCAGAGACGGCGACGGTGCCGGTCGAGACGACGAGCAGGAGGGTGGCGTGCTCGGGCGCGGCCCACCCGATCGCGTATGCCCCGACGGCCAGCGTCATCGCGACGGCGTTGAGCACGATGCCGCGCGGGTAGCGCGTCCGCACGACGAGCCGTGCGCCCAGGGCGACGAACGCCGCGACGCCGGGCGCCTCGAATCCGCCCCGCGCGAAGCCGTTGCCGGACGCCCGCCGGGCCGCGCCGGGGTCGAGAAAGAGCGCCGCGACGACGCTTCGGTGCGCGAACAAACCGAGTAGACCGGCGACGAGCGCGACGCCGAGCGCCCCGACCGGCCCGGGCAGCCCGCCCTGCGCGACGGCGATCCCACCCGCCGCGATCAGCGCCGTCCCGACGACTGCAACGGTCTGTCCGGGTGCCGCCCCGAGGCGCGTCTTCCACACGACGACGGCCACGTGCGACACGGCGACGAGCGCCGCGATGCCTGCGACGAACGCGAGGGCGGCCGGCAGTCCGGCCTCAGCGCGAACGGTTCGCAGCGCGAACGGAATCGCGAAGGCGAGTGGCGCGGCGTTGAAGACGGTCAGCGCAGCACGGACCGAGACGGCGCGGGCGATGCGGGCGCGGGCGACGGGCAGCATCAGGAATGCCTCGGCACCGCGCGTCGGGACGTCCTGGAAGAGGACGCGGCCGAGCGTCAGCAACCCGAGGGCCGGCAGAAGCGCGGCCTCGACGACGTCGAGGGCCGAAACGGTCGGGGCCCAGACCGAGAGCGTGTCGGGCAGCAGGAAGCCCATCAGCGCCGCCGTGAGCACGGCGTAGACGAGCCCGAGGCCTTTCAGGATGGCCAGCACGAGGCGCCCGCCAAAGTGCGGTGCGCGGCGGAAGGCGAGCAACTGGAGGCGGAGGAGCGTCCGAAGCAGGGCGGCGGGCGAGGGCGGGCCCGGGGTATCGGCGGGGCGGGGGAGAGGGCAAGCGCCGTCCCCCACCGCCGGCACTCAAATGTGGATCCAGGGCGAGAGCAGCTCCATCGTGCGGTCGCCGATGCCCCGGACTTCCGTGATCTCGCCCGCGCTGCCGAAGCGGCCGTGGACGCGCCGGTACTCGATGATCCGCCCGGCCAGCGCAGGCCCGATGCGCGGCAGGCGCTGGAGTTGCTCGGACGTCGCCGTGTTGATGTTCGTGCGGACGGGCGGCGGCTTGCGTCCACTGCTCCGCCGTGTAGACCTCGCCACGACGGCGTCGGCCTCGGCGGCGGGCGAGGCGTCGACGTACGCGGCCGGATCTTCGAACGATGCAGTATCCGGCTCAGCCGTGCCGAGCGTGTCGACGGGAGCGGCCTGAAGGGTGTCGGCTGTCGTGTCGGCCGAAGCGACGGTGCTCACGAGGCGGAGCGGGACCGCTCCGGCGGCGTCCGTGGGATGGTCGGCAGCGACGAAGGCGGCGTCGGCGGCGGCGTAGAAGTCCGGGGCGACGGGCGTGGCGGCGGCCTGCATTTGCTGGGCGGCGAGGCCGCCGACGAGGGCGAGCACGAGCACGACGGCGGCGGTGCCTTCGGGGCCGGTGAGGCCGGCGCGGGTCTGAAGCTGGTAGAGCCAGGGCATGGGGTCGGGGCGGGGTGTGCGCTCCAAGACTCGGCCACCGGGCGCGTCTAACCTCGCCGTCAGAAAAAGCCATGCGGGCTGCCTCCCGACCGCTAATCGGGGCACTCTGGCGGTCGGAGCAGCGTACGCCCGCCATGATCGTCCGCACCGATGCCGTCGTCCTCCGCGCGATGGACTACGGCGAAACCAGCCGCATCGTCACCCTCCTCACGCGCTCGCACGGCGTCGTGGGCGCGCTCGCACGCGGCGCCCGCCGACCGACGTCGACCTTCGGCTCGACGCTCCAGCCGATGTCGGCCGTTCAGGTCGTGTTCTACCACCGGCCGGGGCGTGGGCTGCAGACGCTGCGCGAGGCGTCGTACATGATCCGCTGGAAGGGCCTCGCGCACGACTTCGCGCGCGTGCCGCTCGGGCTGCGGGCGGTCGAGGTGGCGCGCGCCGTGCTCGGCGAGGGCGAGGCGCACCCGCTCGCGCTCGACCTGCTCGTTCGCACGCTCGCCTTCGTCGACGCCGCCGAGGCGCCCGAGAACGCGATCCCGTGGTTCCAGCTGCGGCTCGCGAGCCTGCTCGGCTTCTCGCCGGACGTGCAGCGCGAGGACGTCCTCGCGCTGGCCGAGACGGGGACGCTCGTGCTCGAGAGCGGCGCCGTCATGCCGGCCGACGACGGCGTCGACGACGCATTCGCCGGGCGACGGTCGTTCGGCGGCGGCGTCCGCGCCTCGCGGGCCGCGCTGCGCGCGTTCGCGATCCTCGCCCGCACCGACCTCGACACGGCCGTCCGCATGCGCCTCGATGCGCCCACGCGGCGCGAGACCGAAGCGCTCGTCGACGCCTACCTGCGGACGCACACGGACTCGCCGTTCCGCGAGAAGGTGCGCGAGGTGACGGACCAGATCGACGCCGGCCTCGCTGCCCGCGACGATGACTAGACGAGCGCGACGCGCCGTCGACCCCAGCCAGCGGCGCGCCACGCATCCGTCACCAGTCGTTTACCGCACGACGACGAGCCGCTGCGTCGCCTGCTGCGCGCCGGCCGAGAGCCGGACGACGGAGACGCCCGGCGCCAGCGCGCCCGTGTCCAGCGTCGCGACGTGGCGGCCCGCCGCCTGATCGCCCTCCGCAACCACCGCGATCTCACGGCCGAGCAGGTCAACCAGCGTCAGGCGTGCAGCGCCCGGCGTCGCGAGCGAAAATGCCAGCGTCGTCCGACCGCGCGCCGGGTTCGGCGCCGGCGCCGAGAGTGCGAACACGGACGTCGTGCCGCTCTCGCCCGCCGTCGCTCCGCGCGGACCGACGGTGACGACGAACCGTGCCGGTGACCCCGCGAAGGCAGACGACGTCAGCGCGACCGCCTCGGGCATCGCGAGCGCGTCGCCGGCCGGCGCGGCCGTGACGGTGAAGGCGTACTCGGTCGCCGTCCGCAGGTCAACCGTCGTGTTCGTCTGCGTATCCGTCAGCGTCGCCGTCCACGTCTCCGGCAGTGCCTCGAGGACGGGCCACGTCAGCACGAGGCGCTCGCCGGCGCCGACCGAGGCGACGTGCAGCGGTACCGAGACGGCCTCGGTCGTCGGAGCCGGCCGGCTCTCGACGGCCCGGAGGTCGCCCGCGTCACCGAGCGCCGCGACGAGGTAGGCACCCGAGACGGGCGCGAGTTTCGTCGCGTCGAAGGCATCGCGGTCGGCCGTGGCGCCCTCGGGGAACGTCAGCACGGCCGCGCGGTCGTGCAGCGGGGCGTCGGTGCCCGAGGCAGGACCACCCTGCGCGAGGTCGAACGCGACCGTCGGGACGGGCGCGTCGCGCTGGAGGACGCCGCCGGTCGTGCGGGCGCTGGCCGGGATCGTCAGCGTGCCGGCTGTGGCGCCCTCGACCCAGAAGCCCTGCCACGCCGCGATCGTCGGCGTGGTGATGCTTGTCTCGTACGTCGTCCCGGCCGCGTCCCACGTCTGCGCGACGACGCTCGACAGGTTGGCCGCGCCCGTCCACGTCGACACGTTGTCGATGCGGAGGCTCGTCCCGAACGGGTTGCCGAGCAGGTTGTACTTGGTGCCCGCGGCGTGGAGCGAGACCGGCGTGTCGGCCGTCACGGCCGGGTTGGTCGTCGCGAGCGTCGTCGGGAGGGCGACGCTGTTGCTCGCGCCGCCGGGCGTGAGGTTCTGGTTGTAGAAGTACCACCAGAAGCCGCGGCCCGACGCGAGGACGGTGCTGCCGCCGGCGACCGGCGTGTAGCCCGAGCCGGTGTAGCCCACCAGCAGGTTGGTGCCGACGCCCGGGTAGTAGCCGGGGACGCCCTGGACGAGGTTCATCGCTGCGAGGTTGGCGACGGTGACGCCCGTCGCCGGTGCAGCGAGCATGCGCCAGCCGGCGCCGCCCGCGACGACGCCCTGCCCGCCGATGGTGAGCGCGACCGGGATCGTCGTCGTGCTGCCCGTGATGGCGTTCGTCTTCACGACGAGGTTCGCGGTGTACGTGCCCTCGGTGAGGCCCGTGCCGTCGAAGGCGAGGCCGATCTGGGCCGTCGCGCCCGGCGCGACCGGGCCCGAGGCGTTCGTCGCCGTGACCCACGCCTTGCCCGGCCGGAAGCGAACGGCGAGGTTCGGCACCGCATAGACCTCGTTGAACGCCGCCTGGAGGCCGACCGTCCCGGTCGCGTTCTCGATGCCGATCGTCGCCGAGTTGTTCGTCGTCGGGATGGCCTGGTACGTCACCGTGACCTCGCCCGTCGGCTTCAGGACGACCTGGAACGAGACCGTGCCGCTGCCGGAGGGGTACCGCGGGACGCCGGTGAACTGGACGACGAACGTGCTCCCGACCGTCTGGTAACGGACCGCGCCGGCTCCCGGCACGAGATCGTCCCAGAACGCCGCGATCAGAGCGTTCGGCACCGCCTCCATCGGGATTCCGACATTACTATATGACGAGGGTCCAGAGTTGCCGGCCGTCCCGAACGTGAGGTAGCCGTTGGAGCCGATATAGATCTGCGTCTGATTGGTCCCGTAGAACGGGAACGCGAACGGCAGCGGGATCGGGTCCGAGGCGGCGTCGTCTCCCAGCGTGAGCGCGGTACCGGTGCTGGCGATGCTCGTGAAGGCGTAGACGGGCCCACCGGGCTCGGTCGAGTCGTCGAACGTGTAGCCGCCGGCGGTGCCGGCGCGCTGCGCCGCTGCCTGTGCGGAGGCCGGAGCCCTCGCGGTCTGAGGCATGTCGGGCGCGCCCTTGACGGCGTGGACCGCGATCTCGCCCGTCACGGCTGGCGCCGCAGCCGGAGCCGGCGCGGGCCGCGCCGCCGGCACGAACGTGATGTTCTCGAGCGAGGACGAGTAGACGACGGTGCCCGTCGGGCCGGCGTTGCCGACCTGGACCGTCGCCGCGGCCGTGCCGCCCGGGGCCGCGAGGCGCGAGATCGGGGCCGAGGCGACCGAGACCTGCGCCGCCGCGAGCGGGACGTCGAAGGCCTGCACGTTGTCCGCGTTGGACGACGCGCTTCCCTGACGGGCCGAGAAGCCGAGCCCGCGGCGCGCGAAGCCGCCGTAGAGCGTCGCGTAGTGGACGCCCTGGCCGGGGTTGGCGGCGTCAGGGTAGAGCAGCGCGTCGGCGGCGAAGATGGCGTCGCGGCCGGTGACGAAGCCCGGCGTGCACGGCGTCGTCTTGAGGGCCTCGGTGACGAGGCGGATCATGATCTGGTTGCCCGCCGTGCCCGTGCTGGCGTAGAGGTTCGGCGAGAAGCCGTGCGCGTCGATCATGTCCCACGTGACGTCCCACAGGATCGTCATCCACGCGAAGCCGACGCCGTGCGGGAGCGTCAGGCCGCCGCTCTGGCCGGCCGTGACCGTCGAACCGTAGGTGAGCGTGTTGATGGCGAAGTCGGTCGAGTACGGCGCGGCCAGCGCTGCGGGCTGCCCGCCGACCGTCCCGCGGATGCCGATGCCGGTCGTCGGCTCGCCGAGGACGTACGTGCCGATGCCGCGGCGCTGCGTGCGCGTGTCGCCCGTGCGCTGCGTGAGCATGAGGCCGTAGAAGTCGGACCAGCCCTCGCCCATCTGCTCGCTGTTGCCGAGGCAGGCGTTGTTGCCGATGAGGCGGTTCGAGACGCCGTGGCCGTACTCGTGCGCGATGATGTCAGACGAGAAGTCGCCGTCGCGGTTGGGCGTCGTGAAGTTCCACAGGAACATCTGCATCCGGCCCGCCGTGCCGTCTGAGCCCGAGTTGAAGTTTGCGTTGTTGGTGCCGGCGCTGTCCTGCGCCTCGGCGAGGACGGCGTCGTTGCCGGCTCCGCCGCGGCCGTAGGTGTTCGTCTGGAAGTTGCGCGCGGCCTCGGTGAAGCCGTACTGGTAGAGGATGTCGTGGAAGACGTTGGTCCAGTAGAACAGGTTGACGACGGCGGCCTGGCTGTTGGTGCCGGCCGTCGGGGCGAGCGAGAGGTCGAGGCCCGGCGCGAAGACGAGGCCTGCGCCGCCGTCGGGCGCGCCGGTCGGGTCCGGCCCGTTGGTGCCGTCGCGGTCGATGTTGGCCCACGCGTTGTTGCCGCGCGTGATGGTGAACTCGGCCCCGGCGACGCCGTCGGTGTCGTGCCAGCCGAACGGCGACGCGAGCGCGTTGTCGGGGTTCGCGACCGTGGTGCGCCCGTCGGCCGGCGGGAGCGGCGTCGTGTGGTTCGGCGTCTCGACCGGGGCCGCATAGACCTTGTAGCTGCCCACGAGCGCGCCGAGCGACGCCTGCAGCCCGCCGAGCGGGTCGGCCGGGGCGGCGGCAGCGACGTCGGCCGTGTACGGCGCGAGCACAAGCGGCCGGCCGGCCGGGGTCTCGGCGGCCGGGTGCGCGGCGTGCTCATACGGCGACTCGCCGAACGTGCACGACAGGACCAGGTTGGACACCTGCAGCACCGCCCCCGTCTGCGCGTCCACCATCACGCGCCACCGCGCGACCGCCGCGGGCACGTCCACCTCGACCGCCCACGCGAGCCGCAGCGCGCCGCCGTCCGGGAAGCCCGTCGGCGTCGTGTAGACGAGCCGCGCCGTCGTCGGGTCGCCGGACGCGGCGACCGGGTCCAGCGT
>JBBSUZ010000144.1:0-8105 GCA_038233965.1 Rhodothermales bacterium
AGAGACGCCCCGCTGGGGCGTCTTCGTCATTCCGGATGGCACGCCGCCCGCCCGTCCGCCGCCGGACCGGCGCGACCTTCCCGTACCACGTCCCACCCCCGCCCATGCTCCCGACCCGCCGCGACGGCCCCGTCCTCACGCTCACGCTCGACCGGCCCGAGACGCGCAACGCGCTCTCCGCCGACCTCGTCGACGCCCTCACTGACGCCCTCGCTCAGGCGGCGACCGTTGATGACGTCCGCGTCGTCGTGCTGGCCGGGTCGGGCAAGGTGTTCTCCGCCGGGGCCGACCTCGCCGCGCTGCGCGCGATGCGCGACGCGTCGTTCTCCGACAACCTCGCCGACTCCGAGCGCCTCGGGCGTCTGTTCGAGGCCATCCTGCGGCACCCGAAGCCCGTCGTGGCGCGCGTCCACGGCCACGCCATCGCCGGCGGGTGCGGGCTCGCTGCGGCCTGCGACCTCTCGCTCGTCGCCGAGAGCGCCAAGCTCGGGTTCACCGAGGTCCGCATCGGCTTCGTGCCCGCCCTCGTCGCGACGTTCGTCACGCGGCGCATCGGCGAGACGGCGGCGCGCGACCTGTTCCTCCGCGGCCACCTCGTCCCGGCAGCGGAGGCCGCGCGCATCGGGCTCGTCACGCGCGCCGTGCCCGACGTCGACCTCGACACCGAACTGGCCGCGCTGTGCCACGAACTGGCGACGCAGACGTCCGGCTCGGCCGTCGCCATGACCAAGGCGCTGCTCGCGGACCTGCCCGGCCGCTCGCTCGCGGACGCGCTCGCGCACGCCGCCGCCGTCAACGCCACCGCCCGCGCCACCGACGACTGCCGCGCCGGCGTCGACGCCTTCCTCGGCAAGACCGACCCGCCGTGGCGCGCCGTCGCCGGCTGAACGGGCCGGTATCTTCCCCGCTCCCCATCGCGAGCCCACCATGGCGACCTACAAGGAGGCCGGCGTCGACGTCGAGGCGGGCGAGGCGGCCGTCCGGCGCATCACGCGCCATGTCCGCTCCACGTTCACGCCCGCCGTGCTGACCGACGTCGGCGCGTTCGGCGGCCTCTTCGCGCTCGACGCGGCCGGCTACCGCGAGCCCGTCCTCGTGTCGTCCATGGACGGCGTCGGCACCAAGCTCAAGGTCGCGCAGCGCGTCGGGCGGCACGACACCATCGGCGAGGACCTCGTCAACCACTGCGTCAACGACATCGCCGTCTCGGGCGCGCGGCCGCTCTTCTTCCTCGACTACTTCTCGACCGGCGTCCTCCACGCCGACGTGCTCGACGCGGTCGTCGAGGGCGTCGCGCGCGGGTGCCGGGCCAACGGCTGCGCGCTCGTCGGCGGCGAGACGGCCGAGATGCCGGACCTCTACCGCGCGGGCGACTACGACCTCGCCGGCACCATCGTCGGCGTCGTCGAGAAGAGCGAGATCGTGGACGGGGCGGCCATCGAGGCCGGGCACGTCCTGCTCGGGCTGCCGTCGTCGGGCCTGCACACGAACGGCTACTCGCTCGCGCGGCGCGTCCTCTTCGAGCGCTTCGTGGCCGGAGACGAGCCCGAGGCGCTCGGCGGCGAGTCGGTCGGTGACGCCCTGCTGCGCGTCCACGTGTCGTACCTCGACGCCATCCAGGCGCTCGTCTCCGAGCGCCTCGCGACCGGCTTCGCGCACATCACCGGCGGCGGCCTGATGTCGAACACGCGCCGCATCCTGCCCGCCGGCCTCGACCTCGACGTCGCGTGGGACGCGTGGACCGTCCCGCCCGTCTTCCGCCTCATCCAGTCTGTCGGCGACGTCCCCGAAGACGACATGCGGCGGACGTTCAACCTCGGCATCGGGCTCGTCGCCCTCGTCCCGGCCGAGCACGTCGGCCGCGCGCTCGCCGTCCTCGGCGCACTCGGCACACCCGCCTTCGAGATCGGCCGCGTGGTCGGGACGCGGGACGCGGGATAGCGCGCCGACGCGCGGGATGCGCAGACGTCGTTCAGACCGATTCCACGAGACCACCCGATCCCATCAGCCCATGCCGCATCCCGTATCCCGCATCCCGTCCATTGCTGTCCTCGGCGCGGGAAGCTGGGGCACGGCGCTCGCGGCGAGCCTCGCCGGCTCGGGCCACGACGTCCGCCTGTGGGCGCGGCGGCCCGAGGCAGCCGCCGAGATCGAGGCGACGCGCCGCAACGCGACGTACCTGCCCGGCGCCGCGCTGCCCGACGGCCTCCACGCGACGTCCGACCTCGCTGCGGCCGTCGACGGCGCCTGGCTGTGGGTCGTCGCCGTGCCGAGCCAGTCGGCGCGCGGCGTGCTGGCCGAGCTGGGCGGGCACGTCACGCCCGGGCTGACCGTCGTCTCGGTCTCGAAGGGCATCGAGAACGACACCCTGCTGACCGCGACCGGCGTCGTCCGCGACGCCCTGCCGATGCTGGATTCGGCGCGCGTCGGCGTCCTCTACGGACCGTCGCACGCCGAGGAGGTCGCGATCGGGCAGCCGACGAGCGTCGTGGTCGCCCTGCCGGACGTGGCGGCGGCCGAGGCCGTGCAGGCGGCGTTCATGGCGCCCGCGCTGCGCGTCTACGCCAACTCGGACGTCGTCGGGGTCGAGATCGCAGGCTCCGTCAAGAACGTCATCGCGCTGGCCGCGGGCATGTCGGACGGGCTCGGGCTGGGCGACAACGCCAAGGCGGCGCTCGTCACGCGCGGCCTCGCCGAGATCACGCGCCTCGGCCTCGCGATGGGGGCGGACGCCCACACGTTCGCCGGCCTCGCCGGTCTGGGCGACCTCGTCGTGACCTGCTTCTCGCGGCACAGCCGCAACCGCGCCTTCGGCGAGCGCATCGGCCGCGGCGAGTCTGTGCAAGAGGCCCTCGCGGCGTCGAGCATGGTCGTCGAGGGCGTCCGCACGACGCAGTCGGTGCAGGCGCTCGCGGCGCGCGAGGGCGTCGAGATGCCGATCGCGGCGGCCGTCGGCGCGATCCTCGCCGGCGACCTCGGCCCGGGCGACGCCGTGCGGATGCTGATGCAGCGCGACCCGCGCCTCGAAGGGCCCGACGCGGGCGCGCCGCTCGACGGAACCGAAGCCTGACGCCGGCTCTTCCACCGCCCCGGCCACCGCAGGCCGGAGCCACCTGGAATCCCCCGATTCCACCCGATGACCCACGACGACCTGAAGCGCCTCGTCCTGCTCGGCGAGGGCGCGCGGCTGGAGTTCAAGAACCGCGTCCCCCGGCCCGAGCGCATCGCCCGCGAGGTGATCGCGTTCGCGAACACGGACGGCGGGACGGTCCTGATCGGCGTCGACGACGACGGGACGCTGATCGGGCTGCGGGACGCCGAGGAGGAGCTGTTCGCGCTCACGACGGCCCTCCGCGAGCGGATCGAGCCCGACGTCCACGTCGAGATCTCGGCCGTGGGCGTCTCGCGCCGCCGCGACGTCCTCGTGGTCCGGGTACCGCCGTCGGACGCGCGCCCGCACATTCTCGTCCCCGAGCCCGGCACGACGGGCGAGGCCGCGCGCCAGCACGCCTACGTCCGCGTCGGCGAGCACTCGGTCGAGGCGAGCCGCGAGGCCGTCCGCGTGATGCGCGCCGACGGGCGCGGCGAGGCCGTCGCGTTCACGTTCGGCGAGCCCGAGCGGCGCCTGCTCGAGTACCTCGACCGCCACGAGCGGATCACGGTCGCGGAGTACGCGCGGATGGCCGAGATGCCGCCGTGGCGCGCCTCGAAGACGCTCGTCGCGCTCGTCCGCGCGGGCATCGTGCGCCTGCACCACGGCGCCGGGGGCGAGGACGTCTTCACGGCCGCCGGCTGACGGGCTCGGTCGAGGACGTCCGCACGTGTCGCAGACGCGGCAATCGTCGCCGTGCGGGCCATCAGCGGGCGGCGCGGCGGTGGAGCAGGAACGCCGTCCCGATGGTGGCGAGCGCGACAGCCGCCTGCAGGAGCGGCACGGCGGCGAAGGCGAGCGCCCCGAGCGAGTCCGTGTTCACGACGACGGCGTCGACGTACAGCGCGAGCGCCCCGACGACGACGACCGCCGAGCCGACGAGGCCGGCGACGCGTGCCGGACGCGACCAGAACCGCGTCGTCCCGAAGCCGAGCAGGACGTACGGCGCGAGCGCCCACAGCGCGAACACGAGGCCCGTCTCGACAAAGTGGCCGACGCCGCCGGCAGCGTAGACGAGCAGCGCGAGCGTGCCGACGGCGCCCAGCACGAGCAGGCCGAGGGTAGCGGAGCGAAGGGCGATGGGTGTCATGCCGACAGCGTGCGTGGCCCGCAAAGCTAGCTGCCGGGCGGTCCGCATCCTGCGTGCGCCATGACTCGGGTCAGCCGAGCCCGTCGAACTCGACCAGCGCCGGGTCGCCGAAGCGGGCCGCGTCGCGCGTGTTCTTCTGCACCACGACGGCGCCGAACAGGCCGAGCACGAATGCGATGCCGTAGAAGCCCTTCTCGCTCAGCGACAGCGTCGCGTTCCACAGCCCGACGCCGAGCAGCACGAGCGCCGCCGCCATCGCGAGCCAGCACAGACTGAAGTAGAGCGTCGTGACCGGCAGGCCGTCGAGGCGGTCGCGGACGGATTTCTGGAGCGAGACGGCGGCGAACAGCCCGAACAGGAGCAGCGTGAGGTAGTAGCCTTTCTCGTTGAGCTGCATCGTCGCGTTCGAGAGGCCAACGAGGAACGCGGCGACGCCGCAGAGAAGCGCGGCCCACGAGGCGCCGACGAAGGCAGGCGAGGGCGCGGCGGCGAGCGGGGCGGGGGAGGGCGTCATGAGAGATGAGGAGCGTGTGCTCCAACATCTCCCGGAAGGCGCCGCGCCGCCTGATCCGTTCGGACGGGCTCGGAGTGATGCAATCGAACCAGAGACGCGGCTATCGCCGCAGCGGCCAGGACGCACCCTGCGTCGCGCCGTGGCCAGTCTCGTCGTCGTAGCGGCGGTGCGCGGCTTCGGACTCGATGTTGACTCGGTCCGCGATGTGGCGGGCGTTGAGGTCAGCCGCGGCGCAGGTCGGCGCGGCGAGGCGGTCCAGGGCGACGCGCAGGGCCTCGGCGCCGTCCTCGGCGAGGACGCGGTGGCGGTCCTCGTGGCGACGCAGTGCGGCGTCGAAGCGGGCCCAGTCGCGGGCGAGGTCGTACGGCGCATCGGCCGGGCGCGCCCAGTGTGGCAGCTGGACCGACACGGACAGGTCGACGCGGACGTCGGCGAGGGTGCAGCGGGTGGCCTGCTGCTCGCGGCGGTAGCGGAACGAGAGCGCGGTCGTCGTGAGGCCGAAGAACGTCTCGCCCTCCGTCCGAGGCGCGGCCTGCACCATCGACGCGAGGATGGCCTCGGCGCTGGCGCCGGCGACAGCGTACGGGGCCTGCTGGACGGTCGTGGAAACAGGCCGGGCGGGGACCGCCTGGGCGGTCCCGCCGCCGTGCGCAGTCGTCGGCAGATCACCAAAGGGGCGGGTCGCGACGGCGAGTCCGAGCAGGAGCAGCGCTGCGAGCGAGAGCAGAGCCGTGAGGGCAGCGGGGGGCGTCGGCATCGGGCAGCGGCGAAAGCTCAGGGATCGGCTGGCGCGCGCGGCCGCTGCCCGTCCCGCGTTCATGCGGCCCGTTCGGAACGCCGCCGTGCCCGCCGTCAGCGCCCGAGGCGCAGCCCGACCGTCGCCGTCCACTGCTTCAGGGCGTAGCCGTCGCCGTAGGGCTCGACGGTCGTGTCCGGGTCGTTGCGGTAGCTCCGCGTCGCGAGGCTGCGCGAGGCCGTGGCGACGACGCCCACGCGCCGGCCCAGCCGCAGCGCCGCCTCCGCCTCGACCGGGACCGTGAACCCGACGTCGGCGATGCCGGTGAACGACGGTTCGTCGGCCGATGTCACAACCGCGACCGCATAACCGACGCTGCCGGCGAGTTCGACGCGAGGCGCGGGTGCCCACGCGAGACGCGCGCTCGGCCCGACCTCGACGAACATGTCGGACGACCCCGCGGCCGGGCGCTGGTCGGGCGCGTAGGCCCCGGACGCGGCCGTGATGCGGCTCGCGACGCCCAGCGACACGCCGCGGCCGAGCGTGAGCATCGAACTGCCGGCGATGCGGCCTGTCGGGCCGTTGCTTGCGACGCCGGCGGTGAGGGTATACGACCCGGAGAATCGACCGGGCGCCGTCTGGGCGAGGGCGGGGGGCGCGGCGAGAAGGATGGCGAGGAACGCGAGGCGCATGCGGCGGGCGCGGAGTGCGCCGAAGGGTGCGTGCCCAATCTGCGCCGCGCCGCCTGTCCGCGCATGGTTCAAATGAACTACTCGCGCGCCCGTCAGGCGACCGCCGTCAGACGACCGCCGCCGAGCGCACCTCACCGTCGCCTGCGACTGCCTGCGGCGACGGGACGTCGGCTGGGTCGTAGCCGAGGGCGGGCGAGAGCCACTGCTCGGCCGTCTCGATGGACATGCCCTTGCGCGCGGCGTAGTCCTCGATCTGGTCGCGGCCCAGGACGCCGAGGTTGAAGTAGTCGGCGTCCGGGTGCCCGAGCAGGAGGCCGCAGACGGACGACGGCGGCGACATTGCGAGCGACTCGGTGAGTGAGACGCCCGTGGCGCGCTCGGCGTCGAGGACCTCGAAGAGCGTGAGCTTCTCCGTGTGGTCCGGCTGCGACGGGTAGCCCGGCGCGGGGCGGATGCCGGCGTACGTCTCGCGGATGAGGTCGTCGGCGCCGAGCACCTCGTCCGGCGCGTAACCCCAGACGTCCGTGCGGACGAGCCGGTGGACGTACTCGGCCGAGGCTTCGACGAGGCGGTCTCCGATGGCCTGGACGAGGATCGCGCGGTAGTCGTCGTGGTCGGCGCGGGCGGCGGACGCGAGCTCCTCGGTCCCGTGGATGGTGACGACGAACGCGCCGGCGTAGTCCTCGACGCCCGAGCCGGCGGGGGCGACGGTGTCCGAGAGCGCGCGGTTGGGCTTGCCCGGCGTCTTGGGCGTCTGCTGGCGCAGCGTGTGGAACGTGGCGAGCGTCTGGGCGCGGTCGGCCGAGAGGAGGGTGATGTCGTCGCCGCGGGACTCGGCGGGCCACAGGCCGAAGACGGCGCGCGGGACGAGCAGGCCGTCCGTCTCGACCTCGTCCAGGAGGGCGTTCGCGTCGTCGTAGAGCGACCGGGCGGCGGCGCCGCGGGCCGGGTCGTCGAAGATCTGCGGCACCTTGCCCGACATCTGCCACGCGATGAAGAACGGGCCCCAGTCGATGAGCGGGCGCAGGTCGGCGATGGTCGGCTCGAGCGTCTGGACGCCGAGGCGACGCGGCGCAGGCTGGGCCCTAGACGGGTCCAGCGGCTGGGCGTTGGCCCGGGCCGTCTCGAGTGGCAGGATGACGGTCGCGCGTGTGCGGGCGGCGTAGCGCGTGCGGACCGTCTCGTACTCGGCCTCGACGTCGGCGACGAAGGCGTCGCGGGAGTCGGCGGAGACGAGGCTGGAGACGGCGGGGACCGACTTCGAGGCGTCGAGGATGTGGACGACCGGGCCCGAGTAGTGCGGCGCCACCTTGACCGCGGTGTGGATCTTGGAGGTCGTCGCGCCGCCGATCAGGAGCGGCATCGTGAGCCCGGCGCGCTCCATCTCCTTCGCGACCGTCACCATCTCGTCGAGGGAGGGCGTGATCAGCCCGGAGAGGCCGACGGCGTCGACCTTCTGCGCGATCGCCTCCTCGATGATCCGCGCGGCGGGTACCATGACGCCCAGGTCGATGATCTCGTAGCCGTTGCACCCGAGCACGACGCCGACGATGTTCTTGCCGATGTCGTGGACGTCGCCCTTGACGGTCGCCATCAGGACGCGCGTCGCCGTCGTCTCGCCGGTCTTCTCGGCCTCGATGAACGGGTTGAGGTAGGCCACGGCGCGCTTCATCACGCGGGCGGACTTGACGACCTGCGGCAGGAACATCTGGCCGGCCCCGAAGAGGTCGCCGACGCGGTTCATGCCGTCCATCAGCGGGCCCTCAATGACGTCGAGCGGGCGCGGGTAGGCAAGGCGCGCCTCCTCGGTGTCGGCCTCGACGTAGTCCGTGTTGCCGGTGACGAGCGCGTGCGCGAGCCGCGCCTCGACGGTGCCGTCGCGCCAGGCGTCGTTGGTCTTCTGGTTGACCTGCCCGCCGGTG
>JBBSUZ010000145.1:0-8083 GCA_038233965.1 Rhodothermales bacterium
ATCTGCTCGGCGGGGATCGAGCGGAGTTGCCCGGTCGCCTCGCCGAGTCGGCTCGCGAGGGCGGCCGACTGGGCGCGGGCGCCCTCGAGGCTTGCCCGCGTGGACGAGATCTGGCGCTGGAGGTCCGCGAGGTACTGGCCGCCGTTGGAGCCGGGGCTGTTGAGGTCCAGCCCGCCCGAGCTCACGGCCGACTGTGCCGCCGTCCCGCGGACGCGCTGGCGCTCGGCGCGGAGGCCCTCGAGGCGCGTCTGCATCGCCGCGAGGTCCGGGTGCGCGCGCGGGTTGCCGCGGTACTGCGGGTTGCGCTGGAAGATCTGCTCCATGAGGCGCTCGAGGTCCGAGATCTGCTGGTCGAGGGCCGTCGTCTCGACGGCGCTCGGCGCGGCGGCCGACGCCTGGAGGCGTGGGCCGGCCGAGGAGAGGTCCTGCTGGAGCTGCCCGAGCTGCGCCTCCTGCGTCCGCACCTGCACGCGCGCGAGGTCCAGCTGCGACTGGAGCGAGCCGATGTTCGAGACCGTCGCGGAGGCCTGCGCGTCGAGGCCGGCGGCGTTCGCGGACGTCATGTAGTTCTTGAGGCGCGTCTCGACCGAGTCGAGCTCGCCCTGCCGGCGCGCGACCTGCTCCTCGATCGCGTCGCGCGTGAGCTGCACGCGGCCGAGGTTCGAGTCGCGCGTCATCGTCTGGTACTGCTCCGTGAAGAGGGTCGCGATGAGCGCCGCCTCGGCGGGCGTGCCGGCCGTCGCCTGGACGCGGATGGCGTCGGTGTTCTCGGCGGCGGGCTTCACCTTCACGACCTCGTTCTGGAGGTACAGCGCGTACGCGTCGGCCGCCAGCGGCCCGTCGACGGTCTGCGCGGCGTCCTGGACGGTCGAGAGGCCGCGCGCGTCGGTCCGCCCGAGCAGCGTCGTGGCTGTCTTCTGCGCGATCTCGGGCGCCTGCTGGAGGATGAGCGCCTGGTTCAGGACGCGGCTCTGGTCCGTGCCCGTCGCCTGCGTGAAGCCGCTGTTGACGTTGGCCTCGGTGCCCGTCGCGGCGGGCGGCTTGACGAGCAGCACGCTGTACGCCTCGTACCGCTCGGGCGCGAGGGCGTTGTAGAGCGCGGCCGCGCCGAGGCCGAGCAGCGTCGTGAACAGGATGAGCCACGTGTGGCGGCGCAGCATCTGCACCTTGTCGCGCGCGGCCCGGCGGGCTTCGGAGCGCGGCGCCGCGGGCGGGGCCGGCGGGGCCGGCGCGGCGGGCGGGGCAGCGGGCGCAGGCCTCGCGACCGGCGGCTCGATGGGCACGAGGGCCGTGGACGGCACCTCCTCGGCCTCGTCGAAGTCGATCCGGAAGCCCGCGTCGGGGCTGTACGCCGGTGCACCGTCGCCCGACGACGCCTCGAACGGGGCCGCCGATGCGTAGGGCTCGGGCGCATACGGCTCGGGCGTGTAGGCGTAGTCGCCCGGCGGCGGCGGGTCGGGCACGGGCGGCGCGATCGGGGCCGAGTCGCCCCACGGGTCGCCCGCCGGCAGCGGGCCGGCGAGGTCCTCGTACACAGCCTCCTGGACGACCGGCGACGGCACGCCCGACGCCGAGTCGAGGCCGGACCATGCCGGCGGCGCGTCCGGGCGGCGCGGGGGCGCAGCGGCGTCCGGGGCGGACGTGCCGGGAGCGGGTGGGAACGGCGAGCGGTCGGGCATGGGAGCGCGGAAGTCCTGCACGGTATCGACGGACGCCGGGCGCGCTAAAACGCCCGGGCGGTTCTCGCGGCCCGCAACCGGCACGCCTGCGGGCGCACCCGTTCCATCACCGGGCGGATTGTCACGCAAGAGTACCGCTCCGAACGCCTGTCGCGCGCCGGGTCGTCTCTGAATGAGATGGAGCGCAGCGCGAGCTCGTCTGGCGTTCCCCTTCGACCCGCGCCCAGCGGCCGCTCGGCGAGGCCGCCCGGCAAGGCGAGCCGCGTCGCCGCGTCCAACCACCTCGGTCGGTGCCGCCGTGCTGCCCCGGCCGCGTCCCGGGATCACACGCGGGACCACATGGCCGGGCTCGCCGGCGGTCGCCGACCTCGCAGAACCGCTGCCCGACGCAGGGATGCAGCCTCCAGCCCAGGTCGAGACGCACATGGCGTAGCCGCCAGGTCAGCACCGAGGCCTATGTTGGCTGCTGGCGCAGAACGCGCGCCCACACATCAGGCAGACCTCTCTGAGCCCATGCACCTCGACGCCTTCCGGGACCACGCGCTCGCGCTGCCGGGCGTGACCGAGGACCAGCCGTTCGGGCCCGACTTTCTCGTCTTCCGGGTCGGACCCAAGATCTTCGCTCTGCTCGCGCTCGACGACGACCGGGTCAACCTCAAGTGCGACCCCGAGGAGGCCGTCGAGCTTCGCGAGCGCTACGCGGACGTCGTGCCGGGCTACCACATGAACAAGACGCACTGGAACACGGTCGGGCTGCAGGGTGACGTGCCGGCGGCCGAGATCCGCGCGATGGCCGAGGCGTCGTACGGCCTCGTGCGCGCGACGCTGACGAAGGCCGACCGCGCCGCGCTCCCGGCGTGGAGCCGGTGACGAGGCCGGGCGTTGACGCGGCTCATCCTCCCAACCTGCCGATGCGTCCGATCCCGACCGGCGCTGCCCGGCTGCTGCCGCTCGCGGCGCTCGTCTTCGCCGCCTGTCAGCCCTCTTCCGACCGATCCGGACCGCCGCGCTCCCCGCCCCCGGCCGGCAGTTCCGGGGGAGACATTCTCCAGCTTCGGATGGCGATCCAGCCCCTCGGCGGCTCGGGCGTCTCGGGGCACGTCCTGTTCGAGAGCCCGCGGGACGAGCCTGGCCGATACGAGCCCGTCACCCTCTACTACGTCTTCGACGGCCTCACGCCCGGCGACCACGGCTTCCACATCCACGAGACCGCCAGCTGCGAGCCCGACTCGACCGGCGAGCCGGGCTCGGCCGCGGGTGGGCACGCCAACCCGGACTCGAACCCGCACGGCGCACGCGGGGCGGCGGCGGCGGGCCGACATGCCGGCGACCTCGGCAACATCACCGCCGACGCCGCCGGCCACGCCGAGGGCACCGTCGTCGACTCCGTGCTCACGCCCGTCGTCTACTTCTACGGCAGCGTAATCGTCCACGCCGGGGCGGACGACCTCGCCACGCAGCCCTCGGGCAATGCGGGCGGGCGCGTCGCCTGCGGTGTCCCTGAACCGCGCCGAAGCTCCGACGGCCACCACTGACCGTGCCGGGAGGCGGCCGGCGGAGCTTCGGCGCGCGGGGCGCGTTCGGGGAGCCGACCCCATCCTGCCCGCACCATGCCCCGCCTCCTGACCGTCGCCCGCCTCGCCGCCCTGCCGCTCGTCCTCGCGGCCTGCCAGACCGCCCCGCAGGCCGACAGCGTCCCCGCGCCCGTCGCCGGGGACACGGTCGTAACCGTACCGACTACGGCCCCTGCCGACTCGTCCGCGGCCGATCTGGCGGCGCTCGGCGAGTCCGGCGTGACGGGCCGCGTGGCCTTCCGCCGCCTCGGCGAGGCGACCGAGATCCGCTATGCCGTCGACGGCCTGACACCGGGCGACCACGGCTTCCACCTGCACCAGAACGCCGACTGCGGGGCCGACTCGACGGGCGGCCCGGGCACGGCGGCCGGCGGCCACTTCAACCCGCTCGCGAGCCCGCACGGCGCGCCCGCGGCCGCGCTCACGGGCCGCCACGCCGGCGACTTCGGCAACATCACGGCCAACGCGGAGGGCCGCGCCGAGGGCATCGTCATCGACTCGGTCCTCAAGTTCGTCGGCCCCACAGCGCTCGCTGGTCACGCCGTCATCATCCACGCGGGCCGCGACGACCTCGAGTCGCAGCCCTCGGGCGACGCCGGCGACCGGGTCGCGTGTGGTGTGACACGCTGAGCGCGAGTGACCTGAAACCTGAGTTTCGGACCGTCGTGGACGCATCGTTCCGAACCGCTCCTCCCTAAAACACGCGCGCGATGCCGACGCCGACGACCGTGCGGCGCTCGTCGAGGCGCTGCGTGAGGTCGAGGCGGAGGGCGCCGAAGAGGCCGCTCAGCGACACGCCGACCTCGTGGTGCCAGCGCGTGTGCGCGAGCGGACCGCCCCACGTCCGCCCGTGCGCGCCGTGGACGAGCACGTTGTACTGCCGCCGCGCGAGCGCGCTCAGGCCGAGCACCTCGAACGGGAGCGTCCGGAACGAGTGCTCGTAGGCGACGAGCGCGTAGCGGTCGCCGGCCGGCGGGACGCCCGTCTGGCCGCGCAGCGCGCCGAAGGACGACAGAGCGGGACCGAGAAACGGGATCGGCACGACGCCCTCGAGCGCGAACTGCCGGAACGGCGGCAGGTCGCCGGACGAGGCGCCGGCGGCGAGGCGGACGTCGAGCGCGGCGGGCAGCACGCGGCGGCGCCCGAAGGTGACGATGCGCCCGTCGAGCGTGACGTCGGCGCGGGAGTAGCCGAGGCCGCCGCGGGCGCCGGTCTCGGCCGTCACGCGGATGGCGCGCTGCGGGAGCAGGCCGAACGGCTCGTCGAGCGTGCCCAGCCCGGCGTCGAGGCGCAACGACTGGACGGTGTATGAGCCGGCGAACGGGTCGACGCCGAGCTCGAAGCGGTCCGGAGCCAGCGTGTCGAACTGCGACGCCGTCTCCGTCCCGTAGCGCAGGTCGACGTAGGCCTCGGTGTCGAGCGTGATGAACTCGCCCTGGCGGATCGTGCCGAGGTCGGCCGCTTCCAGCCGGAAACCACCGCCGACCCGCTCGGAGTGGTAGTAGCCGCCCCTCCCGCCGAAGATGGGGACCGTCGGCGCGTGCGGGACGAGGATGCGGCCGACGCCGTCGAACACGCTCCCGACGGCGTCGAGGCGGGCGGGGCCGATGCGCGCGAGGCGGACGGCGAGGTCTGCGCCGAGCGTCAGCCCGCGGTCGGCCGTGCGGAAAGCGGCCATCGGGATGAGGCGGACAGGCCCGGCACGCAGCGGAACCTCCAGGCCGAGACGAACGCCCTCGGCTGGGTTGACGGCCAGAACGGGCTCGAAGCCGATCGCGAACCGCCGCTCGGCGGCGGTCGAGTCCGATGGGCTGCCGACGCTGACGCGGATGCTCCGGCGAGCAATGCGAGCGAGTGGGCCGTGGAAGACGAGGATGTCCGAGACCGCCCCGAGCGAGTCGCCGCGGGCGTAGGCGTCGCGCTCCTGCGCCGTCAGCGGCGGGGCGACGCCGGGCTCGGCGAGGCGCGTCGAGTCGGGCCGGGCCGCGCGGCGGACGGCGGGGCCCGCGGCGAGCGAGTCCGGCGCGACGGCACCGAGGCGGTAACCCGAGAGCTGGATCGTCTCCTCGACGCGGAACGGCTCGGCCGAGAGCAAGCCCTCGACGCGGAATCCGATGCTGAGATCGGACCGGAAGTCGGCGGGCAGCCACAGCGACGAGTCCGCGGCGACGGGGACGAACTGCTGGCGGAAGCGCGCGCCCGTGACCTCGATCGGCGGCGGAAAGAGGAACGACGCGCCGGGCCGGAGGTCGGCCGCGAGCACGTCGGCCGTGTCGAACAGCACCTGGAGCGTCCCGACGAGGGCGCTGGCGGTGACGCGCTTCGGGCGGACCGCCAGTTCGACGACGAGGCGGCCGTCGAGCACGCTCGTGCCGGTGATGGTGGCGTCGTAGGTGCCGAGTGCGTCGCGGTGCGTCGGGCCCATGAGGCGGTGGCCGGCGACGTCGAGGTCTTCAGCGAGGAGGTCTTGCAGGCCCGCCGCGACGCCGCCCGGTGCCGCCCCGCCCGGCCCGAGGTTGGACGTCCGCCGGCTGGCGACGACCGTCTCGCGCCAGCCGGTGCCCGGAATCCAGAACGCCTCCGACGACGACTCCGCGACGCCGCGGACGTCGCCGGTCGGCGTGAACAGGGTCGTCCGCTTGTAGGCCGTCACGGCGTACGGTCCGACCGCGGCGCGCTGCGCCCGGACGCGCGCGACGACGCGCCGCAGCAGGGCGGGGCCCGCGTCTTCGCCCGCCGTCACCGTCACCTCGCCGAGCGCCGCGTCCGCCGGCTCCAGCGCGACGCGGATGTCGCCCGGCGTCTCGGCGGTCACGCGCAGGCGCGCCGTCTCGTAGCCGAGGAAGCGGACAGCGACGTCCGCCGGGACAGTCGCGAGGCGCAGTGCGAAGCGGCCGTCGAGGCCCGTCGCCGTCCCGCCGACGACCGCGCCGGCGGCGTTGAGGACCGAGACGGTCGCGCCGGGCAGCGTCTCGCCCGTCGAGGCGTCGGTGACGGTCCCGGTGAGGGCGCGCTGCGCGTGTGCGGCCGGGGCGAGACTCGCGACGAGCGCGACGAGCAGGAGCAACCGAATCATATCGAAGAGGAAAAGAGAGAAACGCCGCCAAACCGCGCTGCCGCAGGATCGCACCGGATAGCCGCGCCCGAGCGCCCCGCGTCACACCGGCCTCTTCCCGTCGTCTTCGCCCGCTCGTCACGCCCGGCGCGCACACGGCCGGCGTGGCGTCGCGTTCTTAATGGACCGAACAGCCGTTCGGCCTCGCGGAGACGCGGGGAGGTCCCGCACCAGCGGGACGGGAGCCGTCGAGGGTCGACAGACCGTGGCTCCCTCCGGCTCACCCCCAGGAATGGGGACGCTCTCCGGGGAGAGCGAGCCCGCGACCGACCCTCGACTGACACCGGGGCCTGTGCCCTGATTTCTGCAGCCCGCCTCCGGCCGGGCCGCGCTCCTGCATCGGCCTCAGCCAGAGGCCCCTCCCCTACTTTGACGTTTTCCGATCTCCAGCTCCGCCCCGAGCTTCAGTCCACCGTCGCCGAGCTCGGCTACGACGCGCCGTCCCCGATCCAGGCCGCGCTGATCCCGATCCTCCTCGAGGGCCGCGACGCCGTCGGCCAGGCGAAGACGGGCACGGGCAAGACGGCCGCGTTCGCGCTGCCGCTGCTCCACCGCCTCTACGACGAGACGACCGCCTCCGACGCGCCCAACGGCGCCGTCCGCGCGCTCGTGCTCGCCCCGACGCGCGAGCTCGCCGTCCAGGTGTCGTCCGCCGTCTTCTCGTACGGCAAGGCCCTCGGCGTGCGCTCCCTCCCGATCACGGGCGGCCAGCCGTACGGCAAGCAGATCCAGCGCCTCCAGCGCGGCGTCGACGTCGTCGTGGCGACGCCGGGCCGCCTCGTGGACCTGATGAACCAGGGCGCGATCAACCTCAGCCACGTCCAGACGGTCGTGCTCGACGAGGCCGACGAGATGTTCTCGATGGGCTTCGCCGACGACCTCGAGCAGATCCTCGGTGCGACGCCCGCGACGCGCCAGACGGTCCTCCTCTCGGCGACGATGCCGCACGCCGTCCGCAAGCTCGCCGACAAGACGCTGCGCGACCCCGAGACGGTCACGATGGCCGCCGGCGACAAGACGGCCGAGGACGTCGAGCAGCGCGCGCACCTCGTGCACGGCCGCGACAAGCTCGCCGCGCTCGTCCGCATCCTCGAGATGGAGGACGTGACGTCGGCGCTGGTCTTCGTCAAGACGCGCGTCGCCACGACGGGCCTCGCCTCGGACCTCCAGGCCGCGGGCTTCTCCGCCGAGGCCATCTCGGGCGAGATGAGCCAGGCCGCGCGCACGGACGTCCTCAACCGCTTCCGCAACCAGCAGATCCGCCTGCTCGTCGCCACCGACGTCGCCGCGCGCGGGCTCGACGTGGACCACGTCTCGCACGTGTTCAACATGGACCTGCCGATCGACGTCGAGGCCTACGTCCACCGCGTCGGCCGGACGGGCCGCGCGGGCCGTACGGGCATCGCGATCTCGCTCGTCGCGCCGGGCGAGCGCAACCTGCTGCGCCGCATCGAGGGCTACGCCAAGCGCCAGGTCGTCTTCGGCCCGCTGCCGTCCATCGAGGAGGTGGAGGCGCGCCGCCAGAGCCGCCTCTCGGACGCCCTGGCGGAGCAGATCGAGACGGCGACCGCGGCCGACCGCGCGCTCGTCGTGGAGATGCTGGCCACCGGCCAGGACCCGATGGAGATCGCGGCCGCGGCCATCGCGAGGGCGCGGGCCGCCCAGCCCAACGCGCCGCTCGCGCCGATCCACGAGGTCCGCGCCCCGGGCGCACG